>SKMY01000040.1 GCA_007120815.1 Syntrophomonadaceae bacterium
AACTGCTTTACTTTTTCCCAATACAATTTCAGAAAAACAAGGCCGCCCAGCCCAGCAGCGATAATTAGTTGAAATATCAGACTTCCTGTGCCGGGATTGATGTATGCAAAGGCTTTTTGTGGAAAAACAATATTAAGCACAAAACTAAAGAGGATCAAGGCTGTAAAAAAACGTTTGAAAAACAAGTCAATCGCCTCCCATTCGTATAAACGCTTCTGCATTACTATGATCAAATCCTCTGGGATGTTTTTAAGTTTACAGAATGTTTACAATTTGTTTGGAAGGTGTTGAGGTTTTTCGGAGAAATTTTTGTTACCATGGGAAACGGTTTGTTTATAGAAAGTCCTTGAGGGAATCTTGGCTAGATGATACCCCGAGGGTTTTAAATAAAACAAACAATCGCTGTTATTGAGCAGTGGGAAGAAAAACGTAAAAAGTGCTTCCTTCACCGGGAGAGCTGGTTACAGAAACGCGGCCCCGGTGAAGGTTGACCAGTTCTTTGACAATACAAAGCCCCAATCCTTTTCCTTTGTGTGCCCGGTTCCTGGATTTGTCTACTTTGTAAAACCGGTCCCAGAGGTGTGGGATGTCCTCGGGAGGAATCCCCGGTCCATTGTCCTGAACGCTTAAAACGATTTCCTGTTCACCGTAAACCGCTTCAAGTTTGATGGTTCCTTCCCTCGGGGCATATTGTATGGCGTTTTCCATTAAATTGTTCATTATCTGGAACAGCCGGTCCTCATCGCCCCAAATTCCAGGAAGGTTTTCGCCTACACGCTTTTCTATGTGGATTTGCTTGTCTTGAATCTTGGGCTGAATGCTGTCCACAACCCGGTTTGCCAGGTCCAGGGGCGAAACACATTCCCAGTTAAGTTGGATATCGCCGCTCTCAATGCTGGAAAGATCAAGCAAGTCATCAACCAGGCGTTTAAGGTACCGGGTATTATCCAGAACAATTTCCATGCACTTTTCCTTTTCGTTTTCCTTAACATGACCGTCCAGGATGGCTTCGGCAAAGCCTTGTATGGAGGTCAAGGGCGCCCGGAACTCGTGGGAGACATTGGCTACCAGGTTTTGCTGCAAGTATTGCAGGCGTTTCTGTTCCTGGACCGTTTTTTCAATCTCTTCTACGGCCTGGTTGAAGGTGGCGGCCAGTTCGCCCATCTCCCCGTCAGTTTTCACATGAATGCGGCTGCTGAAGTTGCCGTGAAGCAGTTCCCGGGCTGCCCGTGTCATCACTTGCAGTGGATTGGAAATGGTTTTCGCCAGGGACAAGGCAAGGACACCTGCAACGGCCGCGGCGAAAAGCCCGGAATAGGTGGTCATGCGGCTGACTTGTGCAATGGTTGCTTCTACTCCGGCCAGCGGTGCGCTGACTGTAATGACGCGGATGACATTTCCCGGGCTGGTTTCTTTGTTGGTGAATGAACTGCTGTTATCAAAGACGGGAATGGCTACCAGCAGGCGCTGTATTTCCGGCCCGAATACCTTTTTGGAAAGAGAATTTCCTTGCAAGACGTGCTCTACTTCAGTTTGTTCCAGGCCAAGCTGCGTCTGTTTTTCACTTTCTCGGGGGGCAGCCACGATAACCTTTTCCATTTGTCTTTCAGGCCCATGGGCAGGGTCGATGATCCGAATTTTTACGTCCATGGACAGAGCCAGGGCCCCGGCTACTTTTTCAATCTCGTCCCGGTTTCCCGTTCTTATTTCTTCTTCCAGAACCCCGGCTACCTTTTCAGCCTGAGTCGTTAACTCCCATTCCCTGGCGCTGAAAAAGTACTCTTCCACAAGGTAAGAAAAGAAAACGTTTACAGCGAGCAGGGTGATTAATACGATAAACAGGTGGGCGCTTAAAAGTTTGAAAAACAGATTGCCCCGGCGCCACTTATTCAACATCTGCTTTCACCTCGAACTTGTAACCGACTCCCCATACGGTTTGGATATACGTGTTCTCGGGATCTTCTTCTGCCAGTTTTTGGCGTATGCGTTTAATATGTTCGTCAATGGTTCGGGTGTCGCCCAGGTAGTTGTATCCCCAAACCTGTTCCAGGAGTGCTTCCCGTTCCAGGACGGCCCCGGCATTATTAGCCAGGAGAAATAGCAGGTCAAATTCTTTGGGAGTCAAAGATAGCGGTTTTCCGTTAACGGTTGCTTCATAGCCCTGGGCATCGATGAAAAGCTTTTCAAACTTCATGGTTTCCGGTGAACGGTTATAGTCTGCAGATCTTCTCAGCAAGGCCTTTACTCGGGCCAGAAATTCCCGGGGACTAAAGGGCTTGGCGACATAGTCATCAGCCCCCTGTTCCAGGCCGTATACTTTATCTTTTTCTTCTCCCTTGGCTGTTAACATCATAATAGGTATACTGCGGGTGCCCGGGTTTTGACGCAGCTTCCTGCATACATCCCAACCGCTCAGTTCAGGTAGCATAAGGTCCAGGATAACAATATCGTAGTGGGAATCCAATGCTTTATGTAAGCCGCATTTTCCGTCATTGGCTATGTCAAGTTCAATGGATTCGGAACGTAATATGATACGGACCAGTTCACAAATATCGTTGTCGTCTTCCACAAGGAGCGCTCGCGCTAAGGGTTTCAAGATAATCACCTCGCACCCATAATTCGACGGCATATCATGGGAACCCTTTTTTTGCAAAAACTGTAACTGTCCAGAGTTTATTTGAGTGAAGCTCGGGGACGGTCTGGGAAGTGACAGATCCGCGCGACATAAAAAACAAAACCTTTCCTTTGTTTGATCGTCTTGTTTTATAGAACCAACTATCAGGAGGGATAAAATGAATGTACGAAGGTGGTCTGTGCTGGCGCTGACGCTTTTGCTAATGTCGGCGCTGATAGGCTGTGGAGATGCTGGACTGGAGAGCGAACGGGAAGAAGAAGCGGTCGCCATCGTTAATGGTGAAGCCATCCCCCGGAATGAGTTCGATGAACTGCTGGAAATGAGAATGGGGATGTATCAAGTACAGGATATGGATGATGCAGAAACGGCGGAAATGATGGACATGTTGAAGCAGCATACGCTGGATGAACTGATCGCCCAGACCGTGCTGATGCAAAGGGCAGAAGCTGCCGGCATGGTCGCTGATGATGAAGCAGTGGAAGAAGAGTATCGGCTATTAAAAGAACAGTACGACGATGAAGAATTTCAACGTGCTCTGGATGCACAAAACCTGACGTCCGAAAGCTTGAAAGAAAATATTGCCTTACAACTGGCCGTTCACCAGTATGTTGATGAAAAAGTGGAAGAAGAAATAGGCAAAGAGGCAGTTGAAGTGTCAGACGATGAACTGAAAGCCTTTTACGAGCAGTACAGCATGCAGATGGAGGATCCGCCAGAATTCGAGGAAATGAAACCCCAGTTGGAAGGAATGGTACAGCAGGAAAAAATGCAGGAAGTCACGGCTGAAATCGTTAACCAGCTTGTCGAAGAAAGCGAGATTGAGATATTGCTTTAAAGGGCAAAAAACCCTTCGGAATAACCGAAGGGTTTTTTGATCTTTTCCCTTCCCACCCAGATGGTTTATAATAGAAAAGGTATTTCTCATATAGCAGCCCACAAAACACTGAGATACCGATACTTATACGCTGCTGAGGAGGTTGCACACATTGTACCAGGGCTGGAAAGTAACGCTAGCGGGGGCCGGGGTTAATTTCCTGGTAGGTATCACTTATGCCTGGAGTATTGTTGCGGGGGGCTTAACCCGGGAATTCGGCTGGACCCAGACGCAGACGGCGCTCCCGTATACGGTTTTCATTGTTTCCTATTCCCTTTGCATGGTTGCCGCCGGCCGTTTACAGGATAAAATCGGACCCCGGTGGATGGTTGCCGCCGGCGGGCTGCTGATTGGCGGTTCATTTCTCATCAGTTCACTGGTGCTAACGCCTCTAGGGGTTGCTGTTTTCTGGGGACTGCTATTTGGCATTGGCTCGGCTTGCTGCTTTGCTTCGGTGACCCCGGCGGCCATTAAGTGGTTTCCTCCATCGAAAAGGGGAATGATTGCCGGCATTGTTGTTACCGGTATCGGCGTTTCAGCGCTGGTGTTATCGCCCTCCTTAAATGCATTGGTCCAGCATGGTGGCGTGCGAATAACCTTTGTTGTTACAGGTCTGGTCTTGCTGTTGGGAATCTTTTTTCTGGCACAGTTTATTCAAAACCCGTCTTCATCCGGGCAGGATAATCCAGGTTCTCAACAAGCGGTAGTAACTCCCTGGAACCATATTTTCAAGCAGTCCCATTTTTATGTCTTGTGGATCATGTTTTGCATCACAACGGGGATCGGACTGACATTTACCGCCCACATGCACACCATCGCATCCACAATGGCTTCCTATGAAAAGGGCTATGTCATGGTCATCGTATTTTCTTTTTTTAACGCCTCGGGTCGCATCCTATCCGGCATTCTCTCTGATCGGTTGGGCCGCAGCAAAGCTATGACCTTGGTTTTTATCGTTATGACTCTGTCTTTACTCCTGATCTTAACCATCAGCTCCCCTTTAATGATGGGCGTTGCCGCCATGTTTTTGGGTTTAACCTACGGGGGGCTGTTTAGTCTTTTTCCGGCCACTACGGCCAGCTACTTTGGCGTAGAAAATTTTGGCTATCACTACGGACTGGTTTTTACCGGTCTGGGGGCAGGGGGCTTGTTTCCCTTACTGGCCGGACACTTTTATGATCAGTCCGGCACCTTTACCCTGGTTTTTACAGGACTGCTTATCCTCTGCCTCTTTGTCATCCTTTTCTCTGTTTATCTGGGTCGCCAGGAAGACAAAATTTATCAGTCTAATAAAACAGAATCTTTTTAGGGAAGCAAGAGGGAAGCAAGGGGACGGTTCTCCGGGAAGCAAGGGGACGGTTCTCCTGCTTCCTTAAAGTATTCCCGCTTATTCCGATATATTGTTCCTCTTATTCCAATAACCCAGCTGGAAAGTAAGGTTCAATGCCTGGCTTAACCAATTATTTTTTGCTATGATAAGTTATTAGGATCATTCATTCGGGGGTGTACCATGGTTGAACGTGGTTTTCCAGGAGGCTTCAAGGTTTCCATCGAACTGGATGGAGAAAAAAAGCTTTCAGGCGATGACCTGTTTGCTCTGCTGGATCATATTGAGACCAGCGGTTCCATCAGTCAAGCGTCCTCCCGCCTGGGGGTTTCTTATCGTTATTCCTGGGGTCTGATCCAAAAAGCGGAAAGCGCCCTGGCTTTAAAACTGGTGGAAAAACAGGCCGGCGGTTCGGCAGGTGGAGGCACTCTTTTGACCCGTGAGGGACGGGACCTTTTAATGCAGTACCGGGCTTTTCGCAGTGAAATAAGCAATCAAATGAAGCGTTATTTGCCAGCTTCCGATATTCGAGAAAAACCGTCAGATCTGGAAAAACAATCTGTAAGCCAAAACCAAAAAGAACACCACCTCATCCTGGCCAGCACCATGGAACCGGTAGAAACGGGGCTTTTGGATGTTTTGGAGCAGGCCTTTTATCAGCATAGCGGAATTCATGTTCGCCATATTTCAGCTGGGAGCGGTCAAGCCCTGGAGATTGCCCGCAGCGGGCGGGTGGATATGGTTTTGACCCATGCACCGGAACTTGAAGATCGGTTTATGCAGGAAGGATGGGGGGTATTAAAAGTGCATATCATGTCCAACCCTTTTGTTGTCGTTGGCCCCGATGCCGATCCCGCCGGCATTGGGGATATAAACAAGCCTGGCGTCGTGAAGGCCTTTCAAAGAATTGCCGGAAAAAAAGCGCCTTTTGTCAGCCGCGGAGACCGCTCAGGGACACACCTTCGTGAGATGCAGATCTGGGAAGCTGCCGGGATAAAGCCGGAAGGGGGTTGGTATGTGCAATCCACCGGGTTGGTGGGCAACCTGGGCATACTGCGCCTGGCCCAGGAAAAACAGGCCTATACGCTGGCTGATCGGGCCAGCCACATTATTTCCCGCCTGACCAACAGGGTATTTTTTCAACGAAACGATGCCGGTGATTCCTTTCCAGAACTAACCAACCACTTTGCCTTAACCCTTGTGAATCCTGACCGCGCTGTTTCTGTGCGCTTTGCAGATGCGCTTGCCTTTGCCCAGTGGCTGCAGGGGAAGGAAGCCAGGGAGATTATTCAAAACTTTGGACGGGTAAACTTTGACACCCCCCTGTTTTTCACCGATCTTTAATGTGCTTTTTTGTTGTATGCGTGCAATTAAACGAGGGATCCTATCTGTGGTTTGCCTGGCATAAACGGTCAATCATTCTTATTGACAGACCTTTTTGCATTACGATATAATTAATTTGAAATGCATGTCGTTTCGAGAGGTTCATTCTCTTTTTTTTGACGGCGTTATGCAGGGTTGTGCATAGCGATAGCGCTTATAAACCCTTCATAATTTAGCAACCTTTAAGGAGCATGAAATGATAGATATGTTTTCTTATTACATCAGTCGAAGCTGGATTTTTCATAGTATCAGAACACTATTGACCTTGCTCCTGTTGTTGAGCACAGTAGGGTTGACGGTTACTGGTTGTGCTCAAATTCCTGCAGTGGATTCTCAACCCAGGCATGAATTTATTACCCTGGCAACCACGACCAGCACCTATGATTCCGGCTTGCTGGACGAGCTGCTTCCCGTTTTTACAGCGAAAACCGGCATCGAGGTAAGGGTGATTTCCATGGGGACCGGACAAGCTTTGGAAACCGGCAAGCGGGGTGATGCTGATGTCCTGCTGGTTCACGACCGCCATTCTGAATTGCAACTGGTTGAGGAAGGCTACTTTACAGATCGCAAAGACGTTATGCATAATGATTTTATTTTGGTGGGCCCACCTGAGGACCCGGCGGGAGTAAAGAGTGTGATAAGTATACTGGATGCTTTTGAAAAGATTGCGAAGACGGAAACAGGTTTTGCCTCTAGGGGCGACGATTCGGGAACTCACCGCTTGGAGCTTTTTCTGTGGGAACAAGCGGGAGTTGGGGCGTTCAGTAATTGGTACTTCTCGCTGGGGCAGGGAATGGGCGACACTTTAATAGTTGCCGATGATATGTTAAATTATGCCCTAACAGACCGGGGAACATACCTGGCCATGCGCGACAAACTGGATTTGGTTATTATCCTGGAAAGTGATCCTTTGCTGTTTAACCAGTATGGTATTATGATGGTTAACCCGGAAGTACACGGCTACGTGAAGTACGAAAGTGCCCTGAAACTGATCAATTTTTTTATGTCTCCCCAGGGGCAGGAATTAATCGAGGGTTTCCAAATCGACGGAGAAAGCCTCTTCTTTCCGGGGATGGGCTTGGACAAATAAGACGTTCTACAGAAATATTAAATCGCTTAACAACGGAGATCGCTTCATGAAAACTTCACCCTGGTATTAGCAAGAAAAAAAGATAAAAAGCAATCGCCGTGTGACAGTGTTTTTTTCGGATATTGTGTCATGCAAGGTTTTGTGCGAGTTGTGTGTCCCAGAATTGAAGGAGGGAATCGGTAATGTCCGACCTGGCTGAAGGGATCCTGGAAGCCTTTTACTTGATTATTACCCTGGATCCGTCTTTAATGCAGATTGTTTGGCTCTCCCTGCAGGTTTCGGGAGCGGCCATTTTCATCGGGACCGTCTTTGGTGTTCCTTTGGGCACCTACCTGGGATTGAAGCCAGAGCGGAAAACACGTATTATCAGCAAGCTGGTTTATACATTCATGGGGCTGCCTCCCGTGGTTGCCGGTCTTGTTATTGTTTTGCTGCTTTCCCGCGCGGGTCCGCTGGGTTTTCTTGGACTGATGTGGACCCCCACGGCCATGATTATTGCCCAGGTGCTCCTGGCCCTGCCCATTATTGGTGGGTTGACAATGATCGGTGTTCGCAGC
>SKMY01000010.1 GCA_007120815.1 Syntrophomonadaceae bacterium
ATGCTGCTTACGTGAAAAAGCCCAGGTATATATTACCGTTGAAGTAATCATCCTGGAGCTTTGCGGAATAAACGCGCTGCGGCAGCTCGATCCGCTATCGGGACAGAAAGTCATCAAAATATAAAAGGAAGCAAGGGGACGGTTCGGAAGCAAGGGGACCGGAAGCAAGGGGACGGTTCTCTTGCTTCCTTTTTTTGCAAGAGAACCGTCCCGTTTTTGCAAGAGAACCGTCCCGTGAAAATGCTTTTTGTGGGCTTAATTTAATAAAATTCCTCTTGAAGATCCTCAAGCCCTCGGGGATCAAAAGACCGAAAGGCCAGCGGTTCTCCATCCAGAGCGGGGATCTGAGACTCAAAGGTTGCCCTGGGGTTGGCTTCACGGTAGAGAATCCCAATGGGAATCTCGTCTCCCCAGCGGCGGGCCAACCTGGCGGCTTCATGACGGTCTGCAGGGTCGTGGTTCGTCAGCATGACGATCCGATTTTTGTACCAGGCAAAGGTATTAAGCTTGTTAAATGAAACACAGGGCTGCAAAATATCCACCAGGGCATATCCGGGGAATTGGAGGGCCTCCTTCATGACCTCTGTCAAATGCTCCGATTCACCGCTGAAGCACCGGGCCACAAACCCGGCTCCCATGGTCAAGGCCACCGACAGCGGGTTAAAAGCCGGCAGGATAACCCCGGTGGTTTGAACGCCCGTTTTCATCCCCAGCTCACTGGTTGGGCTGGCTTGGCCCTTGGTTAATCCGTAAATTTGATTATTGTGGACGAAATGGGCGATATCTGGATTTCGTCGGATGGTATGAATGAAATGATTGCCTCCTTCACCATAGGTGTCGCCGTCGCCTGATTCCACGATCACCTTAAGCGATGAATTCGCAACGCGTGCCCCTACTGCCGGTGGCAGGGCACGACCGTGCAGGCCGTTAAAACCGTTAGTGCGAACGTAATGGGGTATTTTTGCGGCTTGACCGATGCCGGAACAGATAAGCACCTGGTGAGGGGGCAAATTTAAATCAGCCAGGGCATTTTTAAGTGCATCGAGAATGGGAAAATTGCCGCAGCCAGGGCACCAGGAGGGGTCCTGGCCTGTGTAGTCTGATGCGAGACACGGTTTATTATTCATGGATTTTCACCTCCCGGATGATGTCAGTAGGCAAGAAGGGCCGGCCATCGTATTTTAGGATTTGGTGATCCAGAGATAAGCCTGTCTGTCTCCTGATCAGGCCGGCCAGTTGGCCGGTGGCGTTGTTTTCCACGCAAAAACTCTTTTGGACCCGGGGCAGCAATTCAAGCAGCGTTTTTGTAGGCAGCGGCCAAAGATCGCTGAAGTGGACCATGGCAGCTTTGTCTCCCTTCAGGTTCAAGGTGTCTACTGCCTCACGCAGGGCCCCGTACGTGGAACCCCACCCCACCAGGAGAATGTCCGGATCCACGGCGCCGTAGTGTTCCGGCTCGTCCATTTCGGCCGCCAGGGAATTCAACCGTGCCAGTCGTTTTTCAACCATGTTGTTTCGAGTGGTGGCATCTTCGATGATGTGACCCTCTTCGTCGTGTTCGTCGCTGTCAACCAGGACAACCTCTCCCGGGAACATTCCCGGAAGTGCACGGGGCGAGATGCCGCTGTCATTTAACCGGTAACGGCGATAAGGTGTGCCTGAATCCCACGTTTCAACCAGGTAGCGGTTGTAGTGTAATCGGGAGAAGTCGAAGGGCTCAATAGAGCGGGCTGTATCGGCAAAATCCTGGTCCGAAAGAAAAATGACCGGAATCTGGTATTTATCGGCCAGCTCAAAGGCCTTGTTTAAGCGGTAAAAAGCGTCTTCCAAGCAGGTGGCACTTAAAACAGCCCGGGGAAACTCGCCGTGCCCTGCAAAAAGGGCAAAATTCAAGTCTCCCTGTTCTGTACGGGTAGGCAGTCCGGTAGCCGGCCCGGGCCGCATGGCCAGGATGATGACCAGGGGCGTTTCTGTCATCCCGGCCAGGGAGAGGCCTTCGGCCATCAGGGCAAATCCCCCGCCAGAAGTGCTGGTCATGGCGCGTAAACCGGCGTAGGAAGCGCCCAGGGCCATGTTGATGGCAGCTATTTCATCTTCAGCCTGCTCCACAACCACGTCGCAATCCCCTTGCTTTCCGGCCATGTAACTCATAACTCCCGTAGCCGGCGTCATGGGATAGGCTGATATAAAACGGCACCCGCTGGCCAGGGCGGACATGCCCAACACCTCATTGCCATCCAAGAAAATATGGCGTTCTCTACTATTTTTTAGTGGAAGCTCAAAGCAGGCTCGGCAAGTTCTGGAAGCCTCCTGGTAACCAGCTTTCAGGGCCGCGATATTTTTTTCGGCCATCCCTTCCTTGGATGCGAATTCTTCCGCCAGGAGCTGTTCTACCGTAAATGTATCCATCCCCAGAAGCACCAAAACCGCGCCGGTCGCAACGGAGTTTGACATAATGGCTCCACCGGCTTCCTGGGCCAGGGCTTGCAGCCGTACAGGAACGCCGCGGGGTTCGTTTTCCGGAAGTGAGAATAAATCGGGATCGTAGATGACCTTCCCTTTTCCGGTTAATGCAGTGTGGTGGAGCTCGTACGTTTCCTGGTTTAACGCCACCAGGATATCAGCTCCTCCAGAGGCTGCCAGGGGTGATTCAGTGGCGATTCGCAGCCGGAAAAAGTTGTGCCCGCCGCGAACCCTGGACATGTAGTCTCGCGACGACCTTATGCCGAATCCCTGGCGAACCATGGACTTGCTTAGCAGGTAGGCAATGGTTTCCAAACCCTGCCCTGCGGCCCCGCCAATAAGAATATTGATATCCATTAGTTACCGTCCCCCTTTGCTTTCATATGACATCTATCATCAATGGGCTTTTTTCCTTGCATATAAACGGCTCTTGCCTCCTGGTTGATTAAAAATCTTTAAAGAACAACTTTTACACAGGAATATTTCTATTATAAACCTGCGGGGTTTGTGGGGTCAATTCTTTTGTTTGTATTTTTATGATAATCAATCACCAGTACACTCAGGCTGATGGCAAGCCCGATGTAAAGGGGATTTAGCGGAATTCCGGCCAGTGTTCCGGTAATCACGCTGACGGGTCCCCAAAAAACGGCCCGGCGGCCCGCAGACGCCGATATTTTATCCTTAAAGAAGATGACGGAAAGCAAGGGAAAGCAAATGGTTGCGCCCCGCAATCCCTGGGATAAATAACTCCACTGCAAGATGATTACATCGCTGCCGGAAAAATAAATGGTAGCCAGGGCTAAAACCATGATCAACACAATAAAAAACCGAAACATAAATAAAACCCGCCGGTCGTCGGCTTCGGGACGAATGCGCTGGTAGATATCGCGGCTGAGCATGGTGCTGACGCCCAGGGTCAGCCCGGCTCCAGTCCCAACGGCAGCCAGCAGAAGAGTGGCCATGGCCATACCGGCAAAGCCTGCGGGCAGGTGCTGGATAATAAAAAGGGGTAAGGCCATGGAAGGGATGATATCTGGAGATGTCGTGCGCATGTACATGCCGACCAGGATGCCGCCGAAACCGATAGCGGGTCCCAGGAAAGAACTGATCAGGGCTCCCTCTCGGGCTGACCGGACATTTCTACTGGAGAAGATGGCCTGGAAATAGATCTGGCTGGAAAGAACACCGACCAGCAGGGAAAATGCAGCGGCTAGATCCGTATTGACCCCCCGGCCAAAAAGGCTGAACCAGGGAAAACGGGGAAAGGTGTCGAGCATACCGGAAAATCCGCCCAGGTAATGGAGGGCCAATCCACCTGCCGTTATTAAGCTGGCACCGGTGAGCAGGACCTTACAAACACCCATTAAGCCCGTTCCCCAGAGCCCTCCAAAAATCACGTATAATGCCATCAACGCTACGGCAATTAACCCGGCCAAAGCCCCGTTAATAGGGAACATGGAACGCAGCAGGGCCGCAGAAGAGATAACCTGGGGGACGATGTTAATAAACATACCCAGGGAAACGAAAAGAGCAGCCATAACACCTGCTTGCGGCCCAAAGCTGGCGGATAGAAACTGGGGAATGGTTTCAAACCGGGTGTCACGAAGGGGGCGTACCAGGAACAGTCCGATCAGCAGGCAGGCCAATCCGCCGCCCAGGGTAAACCACCAGGCGGAAAAGCCGTAGAGAAAAGCCAGTTGAGCGGTGCCCACAGTGGAGGCACCGCCGATGAGGGTGCCCATGATGGTTCCGGCAACCAGGGCGGAACCGGATTGCCGTCCCGTGATAGAGAAATCGACCGAGGTATTCACCTTTCGCCCGGCATATACGCCCAGGCCGAAAACCAAAATCAAGGCCAGTCCCATTCCCACCAGGTGCTGTGAAGACAGTTCCATCTTCAGTGATCATTCTCCTCATACCTATTTAAATCATCATAGCACGAGGACTGAACCGGGGCAAGCTTTTCGTGGAGATGCCGCTTTTGCTTTACTTAGATATATCTTCCTGAACAAACCGGCTGTTTTCAGCCGGTGAAATGATTGTTTTTCTGTAAAAAGCTGTGGTATAATGTTTTGGATGTTTGATGAACAAAGATTGGTGAAAGAGAGGGGACTAGAAAGAATGAAGAGGGTATGGATTGTACTGTTGATTGGTGTGCTGGCATTGGGGCTGGCCGTCGGCTGCGGTGGGCCGGAGCCGGCAGCCGAACCGGATGCAGTAGAACCAGGGGAGGCCGATGTTGAAGAAAGCGCTGAAAATGGAGAAGAGGAAGCCAGAGTAGAAGATGACGGGGTCCTGGTGATGGGCACCAATGCTGATTTCCCACCCTTTGAGTTCAGAAATGAGCAAAACGAAGTAGACGGGTTTGACGTTGACATCGCAAATGCCATTGCTGAAGCCATGGGGCGGGACCTGGTTATCGAGGACATGTCTTTTGATGGTTTAATTCCTGCTTTACAGGCAAAACGGATCGATATGGTTGTCGCTGGAATGACCATCACCGAGGAGCGTTCCGAACGGGTAAACTTTTCCGATCCCTATTATAATGCCGGTCAGACCATCGTGGTAAGAGAAGATAACGAGGACATTCAAAGCGTAGAAGATCTCCAGGACAAGAAAGTGGCTGTTCAGTTGGGAACGACAGGCGACTTTGAAGCCCACGATCGCCTGCCCGACGAAAACATCACCCAGTTTAATCAGGTCAACGAGGCCTTCCTGGAACTGGGCAACAACAGGGTCGATGCGATTATCATTGATATTCCTGTGGCTGAACGTTACATTCAACTGCGAGACGGGTTCAAAACGGTGGGCGGCGCTTTCACCGAGGAATTTTTCGGGATCGCTGTGCACAAAGAAAATCCAGAACTGCTGGAGGAAGTGAACCAGGTCCTGGCCGAGCTGAAAGATAGCGGCGTATACGACGAGCTGATCAGCAAGTGGTTCGAGTAAACCAGGGCTAACAGGGCAGAAAAAGGGCAAAGCGGCTTTCCGCTTTGCCTTTATTTTACCGTAGACCGATGAGATATCAGTCAGGGGGGGACAAGCTGTGGATTATTCGGTTGTTTTTAATAACTGGCAGTATCTTTTAATGGGGCTTCAGGAAACCCTGCGTCTTTCCTCTTTTGCCGTTGTTATGGGGTTTTGTATCGGATCCGTGGTGGGACTGATGCGCCTTTCTCGTATAGCGCCCCTTAGGCTGGTGGCGGGAGCTTACGTGGAGTTTATTCGGGGGACGCCCCTTTTGGTGCAGCTGGCTATCCTGTATTTCGGCCTCCCTTCCATCGGCATCGATTTTTCCGCACGAACAGCGGCGATCATAGGGCTTTCCATCAACAGTGGGGCATACGTAGCAGAAATTGTTCGCGCAGGCATCCTTTCCATCGATAAAGGCCAGATGGAGGCAGCCCGTTCCCTGGGAATGAGCGGCCTGATGGCCATGGTGTATGTAATTCTGCCCCAGGCTTTTCGTCGGATTATCCCCCCTCTGGTTAACGAGCTGATCATCCTGATCAAGGATTCATCCCTGCTTTCAGTGATTGGAGTGACCGAATTGATGCGGGCCGGCCAGCATATCCGGGCCAGGACTTATGCAGACTTTGAAATTTTCACAGCCGTGGCCATCCTTTACTTTATTGTAACCTTTACCCTGTCCAACATATTGGGTGTACTGGAGAGGAGGTTGCAGATGAATGATTAAAGTAAACAACTTGCACAAGAGTTTTGGCGACCTGAAAGTACTGCGAGGTATTACGACAGAAATTGCCCGGGGCGAGGTGGTCGTGGTCATAGGCGCCAGCGGGTCAGGGAAAAGCACCTTTTTGCGCTGCCTCAACCTGCTGGAAGTCCCCCAGGAAGGGGACATTTATATTGACGGGATTAATATATGTGATAAAAATGTATGCTTGAACCGCATCCGTGCTGACGTGGGCATGGTATTTCAGCAGTTCAACCTGTTTCCCCATAAGACGGCCACGGAAAATATTATCCTGGCCCCAATGAAGGTAAAAAGATTATCCCGGGAACAAGCAAAAGAAGTATCCCGGGAGCTCCTGGCCAAAGTGGGCTTAAGCGACAAAGCCGACTCTTACCCGCGCCATCTTTCCGGAGGCCAACAGCAGCGGGTTGCCATAGCCAGGGCTTTGGCCATGAGGCCCAAAATCATGCTTTTCGACGAACCCACTTCTGCACTGGATCCCGAAATGATCAAGGAAGTGTTAAATGTCATGAAGCAGTTGGCCGCTGAAGGGATGACCATGGTCGTGGTCTCCCACGAGATGGGCTTTGCCCGTGAAGCCGCCGATCGGGTGATGTTCCTGGATGAGGGAGTCGTTGTAGAAGAAGGAACACCGGAACAAATCTATCAAGACCCGCAGGCCAAAAGAACGAAAGAATTTCTCAGTCAAATATTATAATTATTTCACCCTTTCAGCAGATACAGGAGGGCATGATTGTATTGTGAGCACTCGCCGCAGAACAGGTCGCAGAAAAATTAAAATTAAAAAAGCCGGGGTTTTTGCTTTTATTCTCATGCTCTTTCTGGCCACGTTTATTGTGATGAACACCGTATCGCTACTTAAGAATTGGAGCGCCCGGGTAGATTATGACGTAGTTGTAATCGGAGGGGAGCCCGAAGGCGTGGCGGCAGCTGTTTCTGCTGCCCGAAATGGCCTGACCGTTCTGCTGGTTGACGAATATGACGAACCGGGAGGCAGGGTGGTACAGGCCAAAATTGGGGACCTAAAGCCGGACCTTGGCCCCGGGGGCGTTATGTTGAACCAGGGAATTTTTCAGGAATTATACCAGGCGATTGAAGGGAACAATTATAGCCTCACAGCATTCCAGAATGCCCTGGAGAAAATGATCTTGGAAGAAAGTAACGTGGAACGATTAACAGAACGTTACGTGGTCGATGCCCGGGTACGGCGGCAGAGAGTTGTGCACATAACCCTCAATGACGGGCAACGGATCAGGGCCAGCCGCTATATCGATGCAACACCCGGCGCCAATGCAGCTTCACAAGCGGGGGCAGCATTTTTTCAAGGAGAAGAAGAAATCCATTATCCCGGCCCCCTACCGGTTTCTTTAATCATGGAGATCGGCGGCCTGGATTGGGATCTGATTTTTGCTGCTGAAGAGCTTTGTCCTGAAGGGGACCTGGTGGCCGGTGTGGTTTTGGGAAACAAAGAACGGCTCTTTTCTGAGAACATGGGCAGCTACCAACCTCTGGATCCAATGATTCAGGTTCCCGGTTTGAAGATGGTTAAACAGAGCAATGGAACCGGGCTGGTAGAAGCCATGTATATTTACAAAGATGCCCCCTGGAATTCGGAATCCAGGCAAAAGGCGTGGTTAAGGGGAGAGCGGGAAGCAGAATTCC
>SKMY01000086.1 GCA_007120815.1 Syntrophomonadaceae bacterium
GAAGCCCAGCGCATCCGGCTGGCAACCCAGATTGGTTCCGGGCTTACCGGCGTGATCTATATCCTGGATGAACCCAGTATCGGCCTGCACCAGCGGGACAACTTCCGCCTCCTGCAGACCCTGGAACGGCTGCGGGACCTGGGCAACACGGTTATCGTGGTGGAACACGATGAGGATACCGTTCGGAGTGCCGATTTTATCGTTGATATGGGGCCTGGGGCCGGTGTGGCCGGGGGCCACGTGGTGGCCTGCGGTCCACTGGAATCCATCACCCGGGAACCCTCTTCCATTACGGGGGATTATCTGGCCGGCCGTCGATCCATTCCTCTTCCCGAAATGCACCGTCCCGCCGGTAACAGGTGGCTGGAAGTCAAAGGGGCACGGGCCAACAATTTGAAGGATATTGATGTGAAATTTCCCCTTGGCCTGTTTACCTGTGTAACCGGTGTTTCCGGCTCGGGTAAGAGCACCCTGGTCAATGAAATCCTGGCTAAATCCCTGGCCCAGAAACTGCACCGCTCCCGGGAACGCCCGGGAGACCACCGCTGTGTGGACGGTTTGAAATACCTGGACAAGGTCATTGAAATCGATCAGTCTCCCATTGGGCGCACGCCCCGATCCAATCCGGCCACTTATACCGGCGTTTTTGACGGCATTCGGGACCTGTTTTCCCAAACCCAGGAATCCAGACTCCGGGGCTACAAACCCGGGCGCTTTAGCTTTAATGTAAAGGGCGGCCGCTGCGAAGCCTGCAGGGGCGATGGGATCTTGCGTATCGAGATGCATTTTTTGCCGGATGTTTACGTTCCCTGTGAGGTTTGCAAGGGCCGCCGATACAACCGGGAAACCCTGGAAATTACCTACAAAGGGAAAAACATCAGCCAGGTGCTGGAGATGAGCGTCAAAGAGGCCATGGATTTCTTCGCCAATATTCCCCGGGTGCACCGCAGGCTGCAAACATTAAACGACGTAGGCCTGGGATACATCCGACTTGGGCAGCCGGCCACCACCCTTTCCGGTGGAGAAGCCCAACGGGTCAAGCTAGCCACGGAACTTTCCCGGCGCAGCAACGGAAAAACCTTTTATATCCTGGATGAACCCACCACCGGGCTGCATATCGATGACATCAAGAAGCTTTTAAATATTCTGGAACGTCTGGTGGACAATGGGGACACGGTGGTTGTGATCGAGCACAACCTGGAAGTGATAAAGCGGGCCGACTATATTATCGATTTGGGCCCCGAGGGCGGTGACCGCGGCGGTGAAGTCGTGGCTTGCGGCACCCCGGAATTCGTAGCCTGCGTTGAACGTTCTTTTACCGGGCAGTATCTTAAAAAAATCCTGGGCGTACCCGCCTGAGGAGGGAAGTGCATTGGCACAAACCAGGGAAGAGCTGGCTGCCCGCGTGCAGCAGCTACCCCGGGATTCCGGCGTATACCTCTTTAAAGATTCTGCAAACCGCGTGATTTACGTTGGAAAGGCCTTGGACCTTCGTCAGCGGGTCAAATCCTATTTTCAAAAACCCGCTCATTCCTCTTACCGTTTGAAAGCCCTGGTAGATCATATCGCGTACCTGGCCTATATCGTAACCGATACAGAAGGGGAAGCCTTTATTCTGGAAGCCAACTTGATAAAGGAATACGCCCCCCGATACAACGTGCAGTTTAAAGACGACAAGGGTTATCCATTCCTGCGCATTTCCACCACGGATCCGTACCCCCGGTTGGAAGTAGCCCGCAAAGTAGATGAACAGGGGTACCGCTATTTCGGCCCATACAGCAAAGCAGGGGCCATGCGGGAAACCATGGGGCTGATTAAAAAACTGTTCCCCCTTCGAAGCTGCCGACAGCTTCTGAAAGAAGAAGAGGCCCGGGGTCGGCCCTGCTTGAACTTCCAGATTAAGCGCTGCCTGGGCCCCTGCCGCGGGCTCGTTTCCAGGAGAGAATATGCCGGCGTGCTGGACCAGGTTGTGCTCTTCCTGGAAGGGCGCCAGAACCACCTCTTAAGGGACCTGGAAAGAAAAATGAACCAGGCTGCCGAAGCCCTGGAATATGAAAAAGCTGCCCGGTTTCGCGACCAGTCCTATTCGCTCCAAAAGGTTATGGAACGCCAAAAAGTGGTTTCCAAAGACTTAAAAGACCGGGACGTGGTGGCGCTATTAACCCTTGGAGCAGCACATACCGTGGGGCTTTTCCGGGTCCGGGGAGGAAAGCTGGTGGGGGCAGACTATTTCTCCCCCCGGGGAGCTGAAAATGCCCAACCTGAAGAGATTTTAAAAGCATTCCTGCAGCATTATTACGACAGGGCCGCCTTTATTCCTGGCGAACTGCTGCTTTCCCATCCCCCGGAAGAAGAAGGCCTTTTGACAGACTGGCTTAAGGAAAAACGGGGAAAACCCGTTACCTTAAAAGTCCCCCGGCGAGGCCAAAAAAAAGCTCTGCTGGACCTGGTTGTCAAGAATACCGGGCTGTACGCCCGGCAGGAAGAAGAGCAGGGCAAAAGACAAAGGAACGCCCTAGAGGAGCTGGCCCGGCTGCTTACCCTACCCGGGATGCCGTCACGCATCGAGGGTTTTGATATTTCCCATTTTGCCGGACAAGAAACGGCGGGTGCCATGGTCGTTTTCCAG
Organism: Syntrophomonadaceae bacterium; assembly: GCA_007120815.1. The sequence continues at coordinate 2,630 of SKMY01000086.1, forward strand.
GAGGGGGTGCCCAACAGGGATGAGTACCGGCGCTTTAAAATAAGAAAGGCTGATCCATCGGATGACTATGCAGCCCTGGCCGAAGTGCTTTCCCGGCGGTTGGATAATCCCATGCTCCCCAAACCCTCCCTGATCCTGCTGGATGGTGGGAAAGGCCAGCTTTCCGCCGGCATGACGATTCTTGCACAAAAAGGCATAGAAACCATCCCCATGGCATCTCTGGCAAAAGAGCAGGAACATATTTTTATGCCTCATGAGAAAACCCCCCTGGCCCTTCCGGCAAACCACCCCGCCTTGAAGCTGCTTCAACAGGTTCGGGACGAGGCTCATCGTTTTGCCCTTTCTTACGGCCGATCTTTAACGATAAAAAGCAGTCTTTCCTCTTTCCTGGAAAGCCTGGAGGGCATTGGCCCGGTGAGGCGGAAAGCCCTGCTGAGGCACTTCGGCAGCCTGGACGCCTTGAAGGAAGCCTCCTTAAAAGAGATCCGGGCGGTGGAGGGAATGGACAGCCGTAGCGCAGAGAACCTTTACGACCATTTAAACGGTGATTTTGAAGCAGGAGAGGATGAGCGCGGAGATGAATAAAAAGGATCCAGTTCGAATGAAAGAAATGATCGTAACCCTTCCCGGGAACCACCAGCTCAGTTTTCTGGTGGCTGAAGATATTGAGGAACTCATTACCGATCTCAGCGATGAAGACAAGGTGCCCTGCTGGGCAGATATTTGGCCCGCAGCCCACGGCTTATCCTATTACCTGTGGGAAAAGTCCGGTTTAGGGGCAGATGAAACCGTCATGGAACTCGGTGCAGGCATGGGGCTGCCAGGAATTGTCTGCGCCCTTAAAGGGGCGGATGTCACCCTTTCGGATTTTAACCCAACGGCACTGGAAATGGCCGCGGAGAACGCCCGGCGCAACAATCTGAAGGTGGCGCTGCTCCAGGATGATTGGCGTTCTTTTCAATGCCGGGAGCGGTTCGATCTACTTCTGGCGTCGGATATTCTTTACGATCCCAAGCTGAACCCATTTTTAGGGCGTATTTTTACCCGGAACCTGAAACCCCGGGGAACGATATACATTGCCCATCCTGACCGCAAGGCGACCCGGGAGTTTGTGGAAAACTGCAGGGAGTACGGCCTTCAGGAAAAGGACCGCCAAGTTCGGGTGGTGGAGCTTCCCGGCAGCCTTTTGACCCGCTACAACATTGTGATCAACCTACTTCAGGCCGACCCGCGTGGGTAAGCCTGCCCCTAAGTGCAGGTTTTCCGGCCGCAAAAAGGCTGATAAGTCCTGACAGACAGGCCGAATGAGTCTGTAGGTGTCTTTAAAAAGTACGTCCCCTTCAGAGGTGCCTTGAAGGATGTTCAAGGCGAACAAGTTGGCGAAAATTTCTTCTGGCCCTTGTTTTCCTGGAGTTATCAGCTCAACAGCGCCAAGGTTGCTTAACCGCTGGATGAACGGATTAAGGTGTTCCGATAGTTGTGTGCCCGGGAAATAATGGCGGGCGACAACGTGACCTTTTTCATGAAGAAAAAGGTAGACACGTCGGGCGTGTTTGGGTGCCGGCGAATGCTGGTAGAACAACATGGCATGGGCGGCAGGCAGGTAACAGGCGGCGTCATATTCGCGGTAAGGGAGCACCAGGGCCAGCAGGGGGAGTCCTCCCCGGCGGAAGCGGGAAGGGTAAAAACCCTGCTGCATCAGCAGCTTTGTTGACACCAGCACGGATTGCTTCCAGCAACCTGTTATCTTCAGGGCTTCTGCCAGGTGCAGCGTTTTTAAATAGCTGATTGCTGCATCCATGGCACCAAATGCTGAACGAAGGGCTGTGTAAGGATCCCCGGGCTCTTTCATCTGGTGGCAACGCTGGGGATATACGGCCGGTAGGGTGCCGAGCAGAACACGCATGGCCAGCATTCGGCCTGCGGCCATTCCTTCGCTGTAAGCCAGCCCGTGATGCATCGTGCAGTAGTTGGGAGCCAGGGCCATGTAATCTTCCAGGGTTTCCCGCCGCATTTCCCGGAACATTTTCATGCAGAAGTGGGGGGCGCATTCTTCGTTTCGGCTTACGTCCCGTAATCGTTCCAACAGATCAATGGCCAGCTGAACCGGTTCATGGGTTTCGATTTTTCTTCGAATATTTGCTTTCAAATGATTGTTCCTCCTACATATTTCACTTGATTGACAGGTAAAGGCTTTCCCTGTAGTATAGAAGTAACAGGCAGGCGGTACTATATTATGTGCGGAAGGATGACGTTATATGAAATATAAATTACTGGCCTTGGACCTGGATGACACCCTGTTGAATACAAAATATGACATTTCCCCCAAGAACCGGGCCGCCATCCAAGAAGCAGTTGAACGGGGTGTGCTGGTTACCATCGCCACCGGTCGCATGTTTCGCTCTACCCTGCCGTACGCCCAATCATTGAGGATCGACCTTCCCCTGATTACCTATCACGGTGCGCTGATTAAGAAAGCGGCCAGCGGGGAGGTCTTAAGCCACCAGTCCATACCCTTTAAATTGGCCCAGGACATGTTGGAGTTCGGAGAAGAAAAGGGACTCCATTTTAACCTCTACTTAAACGATCAGCTTTATGTTCGAGAAGAAAATGAACACTCGGCTTATTACCAGACCATTGCCTCTATACCCCTCCAGGAAGTAGGCCGCCTTCCCGATTTTTTAAACCAGCAAAAGATTGAACCCACCAAACTGACCATAATAAACAGGGACGACGACTATCTGAATGCCATCCAGGCAGAACTTCAGCAAGCCTTTTCTCCGGAGCTTTCTATCCTGCAGTCAAGACCTTACTTCCTGGAAGTGACCCACCGGAAGGCCACCAAAGGGCAAGCGCTAAAGTTCCTTGCTGAACAGGAAGGGATAGAGCGTGAAGCTATTGCGGCAGTGGGTGACAGCTACAACGATGTGGACATGCTGCAGTTTGCCGGCCTGGGTGCTGCCGTGGCCAATGCGCCCGAAGACGTGAAAAAAGCAGCGGATCTGGTGGTACGGTCCAATACGGAAGATGGCGTCGCCGCATTCATCGGTGAATATATTCTTAATTCGTAAAGCGTAAAACCCATTGCCTGGCCTTTAAAATTGGTACCGGTTTAGGAGGATAAACGTGGAGCCCACCTCAATAAACTTAGTTGCGGACCTGCATATTCATACCTTTGCCAGCGGCCATGCGTACAGCACGGTATCGGAAATTATTGATATGGCCGCACAGAAAGGTTTACACGCCATTGCGCTGACCGATCACGGTCCGGCCATGCCCGGCGGCCCTCACCGGTACCACTTTGGCAATTTGTCTGTTCTTCCCGAAAGGGAAAAGGGGGTTGAGATCCTGCGGGGGGTTGAAGCCAACATCGTTGATAGAGATGGGACCCTGGACCTCCCTGAAATCTATCTTAAACTGTTGGATATTGTTTGGGCCGGTTTGCATATCCCCTGTATCCAACCTTCTACCCGGCATATCAATACCCAAACCCTTCTCCATGCCCTGGAAAATCCCTATGTGGACGGCATTGTACATCCGGGCAACCCCGACTTTATTATCGATGAGGAAGCAGTCGTGCAGGCTGCACGGGAAAAGAATAAATTATTGGAAATCAATAACAGCTCCTTTATCATAAGGCGTGGGAGTAAAACGCGGTGTGCAGAAATTGCCAGGCTGGTTAAGCAGTATGACGGCCTGGTCGCCATTAACAGCGATGCGCACATCGCCCGGGATGTTGGCTGCTTTGAACGAGGCAAACAGTTGGCACTGGAGACGGAGTTGGAACCTCATCACGTGATTAATACCAGCCTGGAAAAAATTAAGGAGTTTTTGAAAATGAGAGGGAAAAAACGGTTTAAATCCTCCTGAACGGTGCTGCCAGGTATTAAATCATCCGGGGAAGGGAACCCATTCCATGATGGAAGTAAACGACCCTATTGCCATTCTTAAAGAGATTCCTTTTTTTAAACAGCTGGCTGATGAGGATCTACATTCGCTAGGCGCACTGCTTCACCTGGAGAGGTTTACCAGGGGGGACATTCTTTTTTTAGAGGGAGAGCCTGGAAAATCCCTTTATATCCTGATTGACGGATTAATCAAGCTTTCCAAGCTCAACGAGGAAGGCAAAGAACAGATCCTTCATTATGTTCACCCGGGCAGCATTTTTGCCGAGGTGGTATTATTCGACGGGGGCCCTTATCCCGCCACAGCCGAGGCCGCTGAAGATTCCCGGGTTGGCCTTTTACACAACCGGGACATGGAAAAGCTGATCCTGACCAGGAATGAACTGGCTTTAAGCATGTTGAAAATCATGAGCCGAAGGCTGCGGGCGGCCCAGCTTACCATCAGGGACCTGGCCCTGCACGATGCAGACAGGCGCCTGGAAAGGCTGCTGTTCAAGCTGTCTGAGCGTCACGGTAAACGCACGTCTCGCGGTATCAAGCTGGATACATGGATCAGCCGCCAGGAGATGGCCAGCATCATAGGCACCACCCGGGAAACCGTAGCGCGAATGTTAAGCCGCTTTCAAAAAGAAGGACGCCTCACTATCGACAAGGGAACCATTTATCTTCACAAAGACTTCATCGATAAAAGGAGCACCTGGAACGACGACTGATTTTACACCGGTATCTGGTGCCAAAAATAAGAAAAGAGGCCTTATTTCATGTATTTGCGGGAACGTCGTATAAAAGACACGGGTGAATTTGCCCTGATTGAACATATCGTTAAAGTACTGGGCACATCGGCCTACGGGGTGGGCCAGGGTGTGATCCGGGGTATTGGTGATGATACGGCTGTTCTTCAGCAAGCCCCCGGTGTCAGGCTTTTAGCTTCCTGTGATATGCTGGTGGAAGGCCGACACTTTGACCTGGCATACTTTACTCCCAGGCAAGTTGGTTGGAAGGCCCTGGCGGTTAACTTAAGCGATATTGCAGCAATGGGTGGACGGCCTCGATGGGCGCTGGTATCCCTGGCCTTACGCCCGGACTTAACGGTGGGATTTGTTGAAGATCTGTACTTGGGAATAGCCGAACTGGCTGAACAACACGGTGTCGTTATTGTCGGTGGGGATACCTGTTCCTCCCCTGACCGGCTGATTATAGACGTCTCGATCCTGGGAGAGGCCTCTCGCTA
>SKMY01000252.1 GCA_007120815.1 Syntrophomonadaceae bacterium
GGGAAGCACGGGGACGGTTCTCTTGCTTCCTTCTTTATATTCGGAAGACAGAATTTCTATACTGAAATGAAAAAACATAGGAACATAAAAAATAAAGCAAATAGCATAAAGAGAAGGAAGCAAGAGAACCGTCCCCGTGCTTCCCCCCGAGCATCCTCCACTACTCCTGGGCCTGGGTGCTCTCCACCCCTTCAGTAAAGGCTAAAACACTGTCTCCCAGAGAGCGGGCATTGTATCCGCCCTCCAGGGCAGAAAATATTCGACCACTACAGTGTTCCCGGGCATGTCGACCCAAGATTTGTCCCATGGACCTGTAGTCTTCAGTCATCAGCATACCGCCCCAATCCTTGGCGTGGCGATCGAAACCGGCAGAAACCGCAATAATATCTCCAGGCTGGCCTTCCAGATAATCCTCCAGGTTTTTTACAAACGCAGCATTGTTACGACCGCTTACGTGCCAAAAGGTCACCTGCCGGTCTCCGGCAAATATGTTGGATGTCCCGTCACCGAAATGCAGGTCAAAGTCGATAATCAACGCGTGGTTTATCTGCCCGGTATCCAGCAGCCAGCGCACGGCAACTGCAATATTGTTGAAATAGCAAAACCCCCAGCAGGATTCCGGGCTGGCGTGATGCCCGGGGGGGCGGCACAAGGCAAAAGCAGGCTCTCCTGCCATGGCCAATTCAGCTGCTTTCAGGGTAGCACCGGCCGCCAGCATGGCCATGGGGTAAACGCTTCTATCATGTTTAACGCTTTCCAGGTGATAAGACGTATGGACCCGCAGAATATCTTCCTCGCTGCAGGGCGCTGGAGTGACCATGGTAAACCGGTCTTGAACCAGGTCCAGGGCATGATCCAGCCTGCCAAAGGAGGCGGCGGGATCGGTGGTGTAAGTCTCTAAAAAGCGGTCGTGGAAAACAATTTTCATGGCATGGGGTGCTTAAAAGCACCTCACCTCCTTCCTTGATTATGAACGAGCAAAAGAACGAAAGCACCAATACCCGGCTTCCCTGCTAATAATTTAACAGCGGCTGCCGCCCTGCTAAAGCTTCCAGGGCACCCAAAGCCAGTGCCTGCATTTCATTTTCCGGTGCGATAAAAACCGGGGCCAGGAAACTAACCCGGTTTTTAATTCGCTGCACCATGGTTTCCGATCGGGTTAGCCCCCCGGTTAACACAACCGCATCAATGCCTTCCTGAAGCACAGCGGCCATGGCTCCAACAGACTTGGCAATCTGGTAAGCCAAGGCTTCCAGCAGTTTCTCGCTTTCTGCACAGCCTTCCCGTTCTTGTTTCTCTATAAGGCGGATATCTTTTGTCCCCAGGTACGCGGAAATCCCACCCCCGCCAACCAGGTCCGAAATAATGGAGGCTTTTACCTCACCCAATCGATGGGCCGGCAGGCAGGGCTTTTCTCCACCACTACCGGGGCCGGAAACATTTTGGCCGTCCATTAACCCTTCGAGACGGTGAAATATCAACTCCACCAGGCCCAGGGAGGGCAGATCCCCGGCTCGTTCAGGTGTCATGGGGCCTTCTCCAAGCCCGTGGGTGGCATCTACAACCCGCCCGTAATTGTGAGCACCCACCGTTATTCCGCCTCCCAGGTGGGCCACAACAAACTTGCTGTCTTCATAAGGTTTCCCCAGCAGGTCTGCCACATGCCTGGCAGCAGCTTTTTGATTTAGAGCATGAAACGCGCTTCTTCTTTCGATGAGTGGTGTCCCGGAAATCCGGGCCAGGTCGGAAAACTCATCGGTGCTGGGGGGATCGACCACCAGCGCCGGACAGCTTAACTCCCTGGAAAGCTGAAAGGCCAGTATAGGGCCGATAGAAGAAGGATGGCTGCCAAAACGTTCGGCCTCCAGGTCCTTGCACATCTCCTCTGAAACCTGGTAAACACCTGCAGGCATCGGTTTCACAAGCCCGCCGCGACTTACAATCGCATGCCACGAACCGACACGCTCACCCCAGGTATTAATCGTATCCCGCACCCGCTTTTCGCTTTCCTGCATTAACGCTTCCCGGTTGCTGCGGGCATGAAGCGGGTACTCTTCATTTTCCAGGCACGTTTTCCCCAGAAAACAAGCCAGTTTGATGCTGGTGGAACCCGGGTTGATCACAAACAGGGGTCTGGCTTTTTCATTCATGGTTTAAACTCTCCTTTGATGGAAGCAATGGCAACCTCCACCAGCTTATGATCCATGGAAATCAGCGATGGGTGAATCACAACAGGCAGGGGCGTCCCCAGCAGGACACCGGCAGCGGGCAGTCGGCCCAGGCCGGATAAAAAGCGTGAAAGGGCATTGGCCGATTCAACATCGGGACACAGCAGGATATCGACTTCTCCCGGTACGGGGGAGGAAACGCCCTTTCTTCGGGCCGCCACTGCGCAGAGGGCACTGTCAATATCCAGCGGTCCCTCGACACAAGCAGAAAACTGGCCCCGCTCAGACATTTTGGATAAGGCTGCCGCCTCGATACTGGAAACCATCGCCGGATTTACTGTTTCCAGGGCAGAGAGGACAGCAACCTGGGGCGCTTCAACACCCAATGCCCTGGCCAGGTCGATGGTCATCTCTAACAGCATCATTTTATCCTTGAAAGACGGGTTGTTTTGAACGTAGGTGTCAACGACAAAGAGCAGTTTGCTGCGTATTTTATCTTCAAATAGTGAGACAAAACCCAACTGGTTTCGCTTCACTCCCCAGGCTTCCAGCAACTCAAATACATGCTTCAAAGGAACATCGCCCTGCATAAAAATATCCCATTCCCCCTGCTCAAATCCCCGCAAGATGTCTTTTGCCCCGGTAGAAGAAAAATCATTTCCAACAATGACATCATGACCTGCTTTTTTCACATCATCCAGTGCCCTGCCCAATGGAGGAGAGGGATGGGGGCTGACAAAAATCCTCTTGGGCTTCGCGTGGGATAAAATATCCTCAAATGTATGCATCATTCGCTTACCCTCCTAAAATACCGCCATGCTGCTGCAAGCGATGATTAATAACCATCCCCAGGGCCAATTCATCCAGGATATGTTCCGCTGTATCGGACCTGGAAGGGGCAATAATCGGTCCATGGGAAGTGGTAATCACAGAGGACCGTTTGATCTCTAAGAAAAAATCCAGCTTTACAATAATGTTGCCCGCATCCAGATGAGGAACCAGAATAATATCGGGCATTGTTCCTCCGTCATTTCCCGGGAAATACCGGGTATTTCCGCCAAATTCAACCCGGCAGGGGATATTTTCTTGGTGGCAATAGTCCCTGATTTTTTCCGCATCCTCTTTTGAGGCCATGTTTTCTTCAATTTCACGGCTGGCCGACAGGACCACAGCAGTTAAGGGATCATAACCCAGCAGATTCATTAACGTAACGGCTTTTTGTAAAGCCTCTTGCTTGATTTGCCAGTCGGGGTCAATATTCACCCCCGTGTCCGTCAACAGGATAAAGCGATTATGGTGAGGCAGTTCCCAAAAAGAGCAAACCGATACGCGATGGCCGTTTTCAAGTGCCTTTTCCTGTTTAATGATCGCCCTGTAAATGTGAGAAGTGGATATCTGCCCCTTTACGACCAGATCGACATCGCCGTTAAAAAACATTTCAATTCCGCAAAGGGCAATATGCTTGGGGGTTTTAATATCAATTATCTCCACTTCATCCAGGTTTAGGGACATGCTGGCCGCCGCTTCTGCAATTTTTTCCTTTTTCCCGATCAGTACAGGCTCAACCATTCCCATCTCTCTGGCCGTAAAAACGGCCTGGAGAACTTCCAGGTCTTCAGCAGCCAACACGGCCAGGCGAAACGTGCGCAACGCCATGGCTTCATTGTGAACCTGTTGAAATTTCAGTAAAGGCTGTTGTGTCTTTCCCAAGCCATCACCTCCTAGATATTTACCCGACTTTTACCTGGATCCGCCCCTGTCCGTACATGGCCTGCTCTCCTAAGTGAATCCATTCCCCAAGTTTTAATAAGGGTAAAAAAAGTTGAAAGTCACCCATGTAAACCGCTTCTCCCAGAAGGCCAGGAATAATCCTGGCTTTTTGCGTAGACTGCCCGGCGGAGACAAAACGGGTCTGGTCTTTGACCTTCTGGATCCGCTTGCTTTGTTCTTTAAATTCATTATAGTTTATGACCATTTCTTGCTGCTGGTGGTAGAAATAGTAGAGGGCTGTGGCCCTTTGAAAAAGAACTTTCATTATGACGTCAAAGGAGGGCTCTTTTAAGTATTCGTCATCTTCTTTGATTAATAGTGGGGTTAGAAAGCGAATGGATAGTCTTGTAAATTGCTTATACCGGCTTGCCCAGTTTTCAATATCCGAACCCTTGATCATCACATGTTTCTCACTGATGTTTTCAGCCGTGGTTTCCAAAAGATCCGCCTGGTAATCTGCAAAGGGGTTTTCCAAGGTAATTCGGCTGACTTCAAATGAGCCGGATCCCGATTTTAAGCCTTCTTCGGATAACTGCAAAACGGTATCCACGAGATATTTTAAAAATGAAACACCCCTGCCACAAAGCACCAGGTTGAAGACAACGTTTTCTCCTGGAAAATAATCCGTCTTCTTTTCCAGGGGTGGCTGCCAGATCAAAGGAATTGGTAACGAACTGAATCGTCGTAAACTCCATGATGTTTCCGCTCGTTCTTCATAAAGATACGCATAGGTGCAGTCGTTTTTTAAAATACAGTCTGCGCATTTCTTTTCAAAATATTTGCACACCTGTTGGCGTAAAATATCCTTAAACTGCTCGTCAAAAAAAAGGGCGCTCTTTAAAGCCGGTAGAACCAGGCCGTCTTTTCCTGCCTCCAGGTAAAACCGGCAACATAATATTTTAAATTTTTCTAACAAAATTTTCACCTCTTTCGGTTTTTCCTGTAATGGATGATCGTTATCAACTGGCACGATTACTGCTAAACCATCACTGCGCACTATCAAAATACCTAATTATCCTGCTGTTCCATATATTGTTCTTTATTTTATAGGAAATTTCCTGCCAGAGAACAAAATTCACCGCCGGGAAAGCTTGAACTTAAGCATGCTAAACTATAGACAGGGAAAAACAGGTATGCTATAATATGGTCAGCAATAATATAATATTGCTGAAAGATGGTGTAGCTAACATGGACCGCGCCCAGCAGTACATTACTAAAATTGAACAGCTTTTTGAAAAACGCAATGAATTGGAACGCATACTTCTCCAGAATCAATCGCTAATCAAAGGTTCGGTTATCAAGCGGTTCAAAAAGTGTGGCCGCAAACAGTGCCGTTGTGAAACCGAAAATAAACCCCACGGGCCTTATCTTTACCTTTCACGCCGCGTTGAAGGAAAAACCCGTTTAAAGCGAATCGGGTCCGAAGAAGAAAGTTGGGTGATGGAGTGCGCTTCAAATTACCGTGAATTTCGAAAAGCCAGGGAGCAAATGGTAAAAATTAATTCAGCGATTATGGATTTGCTCAACATGCTGGAAGACGTGAAAAGCGAAAATTACCCCTGACACCTGGAACTGGCCGCCAGGATTTAAGTTAGCAAAAGAGCGTAACGACTTAGTCTTTTTATTGAACAAATTACCCTGAGTGGTTTCAACAGAGATTTGGAAACAAGGAGGTGAAGCCTTGTCTGAGGAACAAGGCGAAACAAATGGAAATGAACCGTTATACCAATAAAGCGCGGGAAGCGATTTCTGCAGCACAAAATACTGCAGCGCGCTATCACCATCAACAAATTGAATCCGACCACCTGCTGCTGGCCTTACTTCAGCAGGAAGGAGGGCTGGTGCCCAAAATTCTGGAGCGCAGCGGGCAGGATGTTAAAGGCCTGACTCAAAGCCTGGAAGCCTTTCTGGCTCGCCAGCCCAAGGTCTATTCGGGAGAAGGAACGGCTGAAAAAATTTACTTAAGTCCGGGGCTGGCACGGGTTCTGGACCGGGCTAAAACGGAAGCAGAATCTTTTACCGACGAATATATCAGTGTAGAACACTTTCTGCTGGCACTTTTGGAAAATGGCAGCGGGGAAGGTGTCCGGCTGCTGAAACAAGCCGGTGTAACGCGCAATGATCTGCTTCAATCCCTGCAGTCTATCCGCGGCCACCAGAAAATAACCAGCGAAGACCCCGAGGGGACCTATGAAGCCCTGACCCGTTACGGTCGGGATCTGACGGAAATGGCTGCGTCGGGAAAATTAGACCCGGTCATTGGCCGCGATGATGAAATCCGTCGGGTTATCCAGGTGCTCTCCCGCCGGACAAAAAACAACCCCGTTCTGATTGGAGAACCCGGGGTGGGAAAAACGGCTATCGCAGAAGGGCTGGCCCAGCGCATCATTCGGGCTGACGTTCCTGAAGGTTTGAAAACCAAGCGCATTTTCGGCCTGGACATGGGCGCCCTGATCGCCGGGGCCAAGTACCGGGGTGAGTTTGAAGAGCGCCTCAAGGCCGTCCTAAAAGAAATACAGGAATCCGAAGGAGAAATCATTCTCTTTATTGACGAGCTCCATACGGTTGTCGGCGCCGGAGCCGCAGAAGGGGCCATGGATGCCAGCAACCTGCTCAAGCCCATGCTGGCCCGGGGTGAGCTTCACTGCATTGGCGCCACAACCCTGGCTGAGTATCGGAAGCACATCGAAAAAGACGCCGCCCTGGAACGTCGTTTTCAACCGGTGCTGATTAACGAGCCCGGGGTTGAAGACGCCATCTCCATTTTGCGAGGTCTAAAGGAGCGCTACGAGGTCCACCACGGCGTGCGCATCAAGGATTCGGCCCTGGTGGCCGCCGTTACCCTGAGCCAGCGGTACATTACCGACCGCTTTCTCCCCGACAAGGCCATCGACCTGGTGGATGAAGCAGCAGCCCTGATCCGGGCAGAAATTGACAGCATGCCCTCAGAGTTGGATGAAATTACCCGGCGCATCATGCAAATGGAAATTGAGCGGGAAGCGCTGAAGCGGGAAACCGATGATGCATCCAGGTCCAGACTGAATAAAGTGGAAAGTGAACTGGAGGGGCTGAAAAAGCAGGCCGACGAACTGAAAGCCGCCTGGGAAAAGGAAAAAGAGGCTATTACCCGGGTGCGCAAATTGAAAGAGGAAATCGAAGAAACCCGTCAGGCCATGGCCCGGGCAGAACAAAACTATGACCTGAACCTGCTGGCAGAACTCAAATACGGCAAAATGGTTGAACTGGAGCAGCAGCTCAAAGAAGAAGAGGAAAAACAGCACGACAAGAGCACACCCCGCCTCTTAAAGGAAGAAGTCGATGAAGAAGATATCGCCGCCATTGTCAGCCGATGGACGCGCATCCCCGTGAGCAAGCTCCTGGAGGGAGAAAGGCAAAAGATCCTTCAAATGGATAAGCGTCTGCACGAACGGGTCATCGGCCAGGATGAAGCAGTAACCGCCGTAAGCGAAGCCGTCATTCGGGCCCGCTCCGGCATTAAAGACCCCGACCGCCCCATCGGTTCCTTTATCTTTCTCGGCCCAACGGGTGTGGGAAAAACTGAATTGGCCCGCTCCCTGGCAACTGTCTTGTTCGACGACGTAAACGCCCTGGTCCGCCTGGATATGTCTGAGTACATGGAAAAACACTCCGTGGCGCGCCTCATCGGCGCTCCGCCGGGCTACGTGGGGTATGAAGAAGGCGGTCAGCTGACCAATGCCATCAGACGCCGCCCCTACTCCGTGATTTTGTTCGATGAAATTGAAAAGGCCCACAATGACGTCTTTAACACCCTGCTGCAAATTCTGGACGACGGCCGCCTGAC
>SKMY01000202.1 GCA_007120815.1 Syntrophomonadaceae bacterium
GCACTCATCCCGCTGCGAAAGGTATTTGAAACCATGGGATATCGGGTTGAGTGGGAAGGCCAAATGCGTCGAATCACCATCCTGGGCCAGGAGTACCTGGTTGTTCTCTACCTGGATAGTGAGCTTTATTCGATTAATGGCGCGGTCAAAAGGATGGAGCAGCGCCTGGTTGTTGAAAATGGAAGCTCCTTGGTCAGCCTGGATTTTTTCCAAGAGCTGGCAGTGGCTGACAATATAATATGGGATCATCAACAAATAAAACTGACTATTTATTATTCAAAGGGAGAGCCCGCTTTAAATGGATGGTTAGACAATGATCAAGAAGGCCGGTACGCCAACTTTATCGAAGTACGATTGCCCAGCGGTGAGCAGGTAGAGATTGGGCAAACCTTTGATATCCATGTTGGAGCCCCTTTTATTCCCGGGATTCATACATATGAGGTTCGGCTTTTTTATGATCCTGAGCGACTTCTCGTTCTAGACATTTTAAACCCGGATTTTCGTTCCGGGCAAGATTATTACAAAAAAACGGTCAATAATAACGAGGGGCAGGTCAGCTATGCCCAGGCAGTGTTAGGTTACCGGACTGGCATACCTTCCCGAAGAATTCTCTTAACGATTCGCGCAGAGGCCTTGAAACAAGGAAAGGTTCCCCTCCTTGAGAATACCCTCAGCGTGGTTATCCTGGATAATGAAGCTCGTAAAATCCCAATATCCCAGGAAGAAGTCACGTTATTTATTGCAAGCCCTGAAGGTGAACACGTCCTGGATTAATGATTCTATTCATGTGAAGGTGGTTTAATGGGAAAACAGCGCTACATAAAAAACAACCAGGTATTTTCTCCTCTTATCCGGCTAATTATTACGCTTTTAATATGTTTTACGGCAATACTGCTTTTGAGGGTTGAAGCCAAATCAGAAGATTTGGCCCTGAACAGCTCTCCTGAAATGCAGGTACGCGTTGTTTTAAATGACTGGCTTCTCCAAATGGATGTGTATCCGCCTATCGAAGACGGCCGGGTGCTCCTTCCCCTGCGATTTGTTAGTGAAGCCGTCGGGGCCCAGGTGGAGTGGGATGAGGTTTCCCGGTCCATTAAGGTAATCAAAGAAGGAATCGCACTGGAAATGACCATTGATCACCATACGGCCCGGGTTAATAACCGGGAAGTCCCCCTTGATGTGCCGCCTCGAATCATCCAGGGACGCACTCTGGTGCCGCTGCGGTTCCTGGGCGAACACCTGGAAGCAGAGGTTCAATGGGATTCCAAACAGCGCGTGGTATTTTTGAATTACGAAGGCCTGCCAGAGCCACCCAGGCACGGGGATCGGCTATTTGATCCAAATGAACCGCTGGAGGTGCGGCCTGAACATTCTCTGGTAAATCGCTATGGGCACTATTATGAAGACATCGAGGCAGTCATTGAGACCTACGGGGTTCAGCTAGGGGACCACGAGGATTCGGTTCGCAGCCTTCTTGGCCGTCCATCCTGGGAGAAAGCCACAATTTACGGCTATAGGTGGCTGGCCTTCCCGGATGCAGATCGATACTTGGCCCTTGGGATACAAGACGATAGAGTTGTTGTCATTTATGTAGCCGGCGATCAGTGGCAGCTGGGGCCCATCAATGAAACATCGACGCGGGGAGCCTTAGAGAACCGTTTTGAATTAACTCAAACCTTTTTAATCAAAAAACTCCATTCTTATTTCAGGCTCAGCTTGCCGGTCGTCACCTATGAACATACCATGATTACATTTTACCCCGACCATTTGAATGGCAACAGGATAGCAGCTGTACGCCTGGAAGACAGATCCGTGGCAGAAAACAGGTTTGCGGAATTTTATCTTGCCCGCTCTCGGCAGGGAAGCAGGGACCGGGTACCTGTAGAACAGACCCGCCAGGCTGAAGCAGCAGATGAACGACTGCTTTTCGACCTGGCAAATTACGAACGATCACGTAGAGGGATATCGCCGTTAAGCTGGCACCCTGCAGCCGCCCGCGCTGCTTTAAACCACAGTCGTGAAATGTATTTCCATGACTACTTCAGCCACGTGTCCAAGGTGACGGGTAAAGGCCCGTCGGCTCGTCTTGATGAACAGGGTGTGAATTTTCGGAGCATGGGGGAAAACATTGCCCGGGGTCAGATGGATGCTATAGAAGCTCACCACGGATTAATGAACAGCCCCTACCACCGGCCAGCTATTTTAAATCATCAATATCGTTCCTTGGGCGTGGGGGTCTTTGGAGAGTGCTATACGCAAAAGTTTGTGACTGAATTTTAGGGTGGGAAACCGGGTCTTGGTGCAAAGGATTTTCTTTCCTGCCCGTAAATTAAAGGTTCTCTTGACATTTTATAACATGTTGCCTGCGTTTCAGCTATCCATTATAATAGGTATTAAGACGAAATACCAGGAAAGGAACTTGGTTAATGAGCAAAAAACCCTCGAAAAAAAGCAAAAAAAAGAAAAAACTGTCCAATCGCAACCTTTTAATCATCACATCACTGGTTATTGCTGCTGTTTTAATTGGTACTGGTATTTGGTTGAAAACCTTGTGGGATGAAATATACGATGACTCATCGTCTGCTTCGGCATCTGAAGAACGGAATACCGAGGGAAGCGATAAAAGTGAAAGCCCGAGAGAATCCCTTCCGGACATTATGAATGTTATGATCTTAGGGCTTGACTCCCGCGACCGGACGATGCGGGCTGACACCATTATGCTGCTGGTTTTAAACCGGAAGACAAATGAAATAAACATTGTCTCCATTCCCCGGGATATGCGCGTTAATCTCCCCGGCCGCGGCCCGGACAAAATCAATCACGCGTATGCTTTTGGTGAAGTGGCCTTAACCCGGGATGCCCTGGAGGATTTTTTGGACGTGAAAATAGACCACTACATGACAACAGATTTCGACGGATTTACAAATATCGTTGACATTTTGGGCGGAATTGAGCTGGAAGTGGAGCAGCGAATGCGCTACTATGGTATTGATGTGACCATAGAGCTAGACCCGGGACTGCAAAAGCTGGACGGAGATAAAGCCCTGCAGTATGTTCGCTACCGCAGTGATGGTCGAGGTGATATAGGGCGAGTAGAAAGACAGCAGAAATTTGTTAAAGCCTTTATTCAGGAGCTCCTCACCTTTAAAAACATTTTAAAAGTTCCCCGTTTACTTCCTGAACTGGCGGAAAATATGAAAACAGACCTGGAGCTAAACCAGGCGATTATGTTGGCCAACAAGCTGAAAAACGTTGACTTTGATGAAATTAACACCACGACGTTACCTGGAACCCCGCGATATATTGAAGGCATTAGTTATGTGCTGCCCGATGAAGAAGGTATTCAGGATGTGGTAAATCGCTATATTCGGGGCATCCAAGAAAAACAATCTTAAGGTGTTTAAAACATCTTGACAGGGCGAAAAACCCCGCAAGGAAAAGCGCCGTATCAAAATTTTTGGATGATTGATGATTCTATGTAGAGCTGTTTTTCGTGGCTGCTCCCTTCTCGCCTGACCTGGCTGGTGAAGGGATTTTTCTTGGAAAGGAAGAGGTCAATGGGGGTAAAAAGAAGCCAAAATGCAGCGCCAAAAAAAAGAGCACATGTTTTGGGACAGCCCGTTGATTGTGTAACCATGGAAGAGGCGGTGGATCTGGTTCGCCAGGCATGGACAGGAAACGAGGTTTACCATGTTGTTACAGCCAACGCGGAAATGATTTATTCCAGCAACCGAGACCCGGAATTGGCTCAAATTATCCATTCGGCTGATTTGGTGACAGCTGATGGGGCCGGTGTGGTCAAAGCATCACGGCTTCTGGGATGCCCGGCTCCTGAAAGAGTCGCCGGGTTTGACCTCATGACTGAATGCCTTAAAGAAGCAGCCCGCTTCCAGGTCCCCATATACCTGCTGGGTGCTCATCCCGACATTTTAGGCCAGGCTTTGTGCCGGGCCAAAGAGTGCTACCCCGGACTTCAAGTGGTAGGAAGCCATCACGGCTACTTTGACCCGGGCGAACAGGAGAAAATTCTAAGTGACATTAAAAAATGCCGGCCGGGCCTTCTATTGGTTGCTATGGGTGTTCCTCGACAGGAAAAATGGATTAAACAGCATAAGAAAAAGCTGCCACCCTGTGCCGTTATCGGCGTAGGTGGCAGCTTTGATGTATTAGCGGGAAAAATACGTCGTGCTCCTTTGTGGGTACAAAAGGCCGGCATGGAATGGCTGTACCGCATAATAAAAGAACCTTACCGCATCAAGCGTGCTCCTGCCCTTCCTTTATTCTTGTTGCTTGTTCTTTTGCAGGCAGCAGGCTTAAAACGGTTATCCAAAAAGACGTGACATGAGGAAGATCTTATTTAAGGTATTCGATAACCAGGTCGCCGACCTCCGAAGTACTGTATCCCATGCGCCCGGCAGATAGGCTTTTAATTTTTTCCTGGCAGACAGACATTACAGCCTGCTCGATTGCATTAGCCGCTTCTTTTTCCCCCAGGTGATCCAGCATCATACTGCCGGCACATATTGATGCCAGCGGATTGATCACGTTTTGCCCGGTATATTTAGGGGCTGAACCACCGATGGGTTCAAACATGGACGTGCCTTTCGGGTTGATATTACCCCCGGCGGCAATGCCCATGCCACCCTGGATAATGGCTCCCAGGTCGGTTATAATATCACCGAACATGTTATCTGTGACGATCACATCAAAGAATTCCGGGTCTTTAACCATCCACATCACCACGGCATCGACATGCCCGTAGTCTTTCTCAATATCAGGATAGTCTTCGCCAACGTCGTGAAAAGCTCTTTCCCAGAGATCAAAGGCATAGGTCAAAACATTGGTCTTCCCGCAGAGGGTTAATTTTTTATTTTTTCCCCGCTGCCTGCAGTACTCAAAAGCATAACGCAAACACCTCTCTACACCCATGCGGGTGTTAATCGATTCTTGTACCGCGACTTCATGAGGCGTTCCCTTACGGAGAAATCCACCGCTTCCCGCATATAGCCCTTCCGTATTTTCCCTGACAACCACAAAATCGATGTCTTCCGGATGCTTGTTTTTTAATGGTGTTTCGATGCCGGGGTAAAGTTTAACAGGGCGCAGGTTTATGTATTGATCCAGTTCAAAACGCAGCTTAAGCAGGATCCCCTTTTCCAGGATGCCCGGTTTGACGTCAGGATGGCCGATAGCTCCTAGAAAAATAGCCTGGTATTGCTTTAATTCTTCTACGGCGTTTTCTGGAAGTACTTCTCCAGTTTCCAAATAATAATCCCCGCCGTAATTAAAGTCAGTAAAATCCAGGGAAAACCCATATTTATCTGATGCCGCATTTAAAACTTTTATCCCTTCACGCACCATTTCAGGGCCTGTTCCGTCTCCAGATATAACCGCGATACGATAACTGCTCATCTATTTACCTCCTTGTCCACTGGACCATAAAAGAATGCCTTCACGTTTTTTAAAATAATCAAAGCGTTTGTAGAACTGCACGGCCCGGGTTGTCTCTTTTATTTCAGGTGTTTGTTATGTGGGCCCTTCTTTGACGTCATGTTTGCTTCACTTTCCGGGTGGCAATGGGGACACGGGATGTCCGGGTTTTGGGCATAAGTTTCCAGGGGTTTTTCTTTCCTGCCGTGACCCTGCCCGGCGTGGGCTCTGGGTTCGCACTGTTGGCATTGGAGTCGCCCCAATGCCAATTGAAAATTGCCACCTTCAATCCTAATGGCTTTTCCCTCAACAAGGGAGCGGGCCACTTTTGCCCGGGCTGATGAGATAATACGGTGGAAAGTAGGTCGGGATATGCCCATACGTTTTGCACAGGCTTCCTGCTCCAGGCCTTCAAGGTCTTTCAGGCGTATCGCTTCCAGTTCTTCAAAGCCAAGGCATTCTTCCTTAAGATGCTTTAAAGGGACACCGGCGGGCTTAAAGTAAGTTAGGTGAGGGACAAAAGCAACCTTGCGTGACTTAGGGGGCCTTGGCATATACCCACACTCCTTTCAAAGGCTCAGAAAAATTACTATTAATTATACCTGATGAAGGAGGAAAAGGCAATTACGCTCTAAGTTCCGTTGTCCTGTGCTTTCACTTCAATGCAGACGGCAAAAATAATGAAAAAGGGAAACAAGTGATAGAAATATGATAGAACGCGCCTCTTTTTTAAAGGATTTTTAGCGGGCGGCTTGTTTTTTATACATTTTATGGTATAGTATAACAAAAATGATTGCAGGGGGCCGGGCATTGAAGATTACCGTTCAAAAATTTGGCGGAACATCCGTAGGAACACCAGGGCGAATTCGGGATGTTGCTCAAAAAATTGTGCAGCGGCGACAAGAAGGAGAGTCTTTAGCCGTTGTGGTTTCAGCGATGGCGGGTGAAACCGACCGGTTAATCCGTCTATCCAACGATGTTTCCGATTCAGCTTATTTAAGGGAATATGATGTTTTGCTGGCCAGCGGGGAACAGGTAAGCGCAGCCTTGCTGTCTATGGCACTGCAAGACTTAGGGGTGCCGGCCCGGTCGTTCCTAGCTTATCAACTGCCGATCATTACTAGTGACAGCCATTCTCTGGCCATGATACAGCGCATTGAAGTTCAGGCGCTGTATGATTGTTTAAGTGAGGGAAATGTAGCGGTAATTGCCGGATTCCAGGGAACAACCGTCAATGGGGACATAACCACCCTGGGAAGGGGAGGTTCAGACACTACAGCCGTTGCCCTGGCTGCTTCACTAAATGCGGCATGCTGTGAAATTTTTACTGACGTGGACGGCGTCTATACCTGCGATCCCAATGTGTACTCCCGGGCTAGAATGCTTGAACGTATATCTTATGATGAAATGATGGAATTAGCCGTGCTGGGAGCAAGGGTCCTCCATTCTCGTTGTGTTGAAATGGCAAAAAAATATAACGTAAATATCAGGGTACGCTCTTCCTTTAACGATGGCAAGGGGACCCGGGTTTGCGAGGAGAGTGAAAAGATGGAAGGTGCGCTAATCTCTGGAATTACCTACAGCAAGGGAGAAGCCCGTATTTCCGTACTGGGTGTCCCGGATAGGCCGGGAATTGCTTTTCAAATATTTGACAGTCTTGCATTAGAAGGTATTAACGTGGACATGATTATCCAGAACGTGGGCAGAAGCAATATGACCGACTTAACGTTTACGGTACCTTCCAGTGAACTAGACCGGGCAGTGACCCGAATCAAGCAGGTTGCTCATGACATCAAAGCCGAAGGTGTATTGGCCGATGGGGATATCGCAAAAATATCCATCGTCGGCGCAGGCATGAAAAGCCACCCTGGAGTAGCGTCCCGCATGTTTGGAGCCCTGGCCCGGGAAGGAATAAATATTATCATGATCAGCACTTCGGAAATTAAAATATCTTGTATTATCGATGTTCGATATACTGAGCTGGCTGTCAGGGTATTGCACGATGAATTTGAGTTGGAAAAAGAGCCGGGAAGCTAACGGGCTAACCGGGCTTTACTAAAGAAAATCAGGTGATAAATCATGAATGAAACAATGAGAACACTCCAAAAAGAAATTCGAAACTTTATTTACCAAAAGGCCTATCAAAAACGCCGTGTCACACTGTCATCGGGAAGGGAAAGTGATTTTTACATTGACAGCAAGCAAGTTACGCTCACGGCAGTGGGAATTTATAAAATTGCCTTCTATATCCTGCATTTTATCCAGGAAAACAGGTTA
>SKMY01000163.1 GCA_007120815.1 Syntrophomonadaceae bacterium
TGGCCGCCATGATGGGTATGATGGTAACCAACGACCTTTTCAACCTTTACGTCATGGTCGAGGTTGTGGGTATCGGTGCCTGCGGAATGGTTGTTGCGAAAGGGGAAAAACTCTCCACCGAAGCGTCTTTACGCTACCTGATGCTGGCTACACTGGGATCAGGTTTCTTGTTGTTTGCCATCGGGTTTTTGTACCAGATTACGGGCAACCTGAACTACCCATACGTGGCGGCTGAGCTGGCCCGCGTATCGGACCAGTATCCCTTCTTAATGTGGGCCACCCTGAGCTTCCTGACCGTTGGACTGGGTGTTAAAGCGGCCCTTTTCCCGCTTCACATCTGGCTGCCCGATGCCCACTCCTCGGCGCCATCGCCTTCCAGCGCCATGCTTTCCGGGCTTGTGGTTAAAGTGTATATTGTCGCCATGGTCAAGATTTATTTCCTGGTGTTCGGGTTTGAACTCTTCCAGGAGACCTACATGCGCTACCTGATTCTTTTCCTGGCCACGTTGGCCATTTTGGGCGGCTCGCTGTTCGCTTTTGTTCAGCTGGACTTGAAACGCCGCCTGGCCTACTCCACGGTGGCCCAGATCGGCTATATTTTCCTTGGGTTCGGTTTGGGCACGGTTTGGGGAATTACAGCGGCCCTGCTCCACATTATCATTCACGCCTTTATGAAGGTCTGCCTCTTCCTATCAGCGGGGGCCATTTACTACCAGACAGGTAAGAAAAAGGTGACGCATTTTTCCGGGTTGGGCTATAAAATGCCGGTTACCATGGCCGCTTTTACCGTTGCGTCCCTTTCCATGGTAGGTATTCCCCTGTTTGGCGGATTTATCACCAAGTACGGCTTAGCTTTGGGAAGCCTGGAAATAAACAACCCGTATTTTATCGTCTTGATTGTTTTAAGCGGCCTGCTTAACGCGGCCTACTATTTCCCGATTATCTGGCAGGCCTATTTTACCTCCGGGCACGATGTGAAAATGACCCTGGACACGGTTCCCAAGACCATGCTGGTTCCCATTGTGCTGATGGCTGTCGGGATTATTTATATGGGCATTTTCCCGGGGGATATCCTGTCTTTCCTGGAGCGCTTTGTCGTGCGGTTTTTATAATAACATGAAGGGGTGGTTACCTTGGCATTCTTCAACCGCCTATTGATGGAACGCATTAAGCGGGACATTACCGGCTCAATTTTTATTGCATGTCTGCTCCTGATCTTCTGGCTTTTGATTTCCGGAGACTTTGACTGGCAGCACGTGGTTACCGGTGTGATTCTTTCTGTACTGCTTACGATCTTTTGGAATCAGTTGACCATTTACGAGCGGGGTGAGACCCGCTTTACCTGGAGGCAGATCCGGATATTCCTGCGCTATTTCATCTTTTTAGCGCTGGAAATTATCAAGGCAAACTTTGTAGTGGCTTTTATTGTGCTCAACCCCAAGATGCAGATATCTCCAGGGATGATTGTATTAAAGGTCACGCTGAAAAAAGACCTGCCCCGGGTTTTTTATGCCAATTCGATCACCATGACCCCGGGAACCATATCCGTAGACCTGGAGGGGGATCGGCTTTTGGTGCATGGAATGACCCGGCACCATGCCTTTGGGGTGCGCAGCTGGTACCTTTACGATATTATGAAGGACCTGGAGGAGGAATCGGAGTAAATGATTGAGGTAGTCATGATTATTCTTGCGGCCGGGGTTGGAATCCTGGGGCTGGCATCGATTTACCGTGCATTCGTGGGGCCGACGGCAACGGACCGGATTGTGGCTATGAACATGATCGTCACCACGGTGGTTGTCTATATTTTAATTTTCTCATACCTGGATGAATCGTACTTTTTCATAGATGTTGCCCTGCTGTTTATTCTTGCGGCCTTTATAGTTACCCTCTGTATATTGAAATTCTTGAGAGAAGGGCGTCTCTTTTAATATGAAGTGGAGTTTCCGCTTCCTAAGGTATCGGTTCCGGTTATCTTCGCTTAAAAGCGCTGCGAGCTTACGAAGCTGCGGGGATGGTTCTGGTGCTTTCGTAGCGAAGCGGAGGACCGGTTTTTAGGGAAAGCGACAGAACCGTCCCCCTGCTTCACGAGGATGCGCAAATGGCTGAGTAGTTACGCAGAACAAGTGCTGGTTGTTTATTTCCACCAAGGGAGGTGTGGATCCGTTTTCCGCCTGGCTGAAGGCGGAAAGGGGATAGACGGTATGATGTTAATCATTCGCGAAATCCTGGCAGTTATTTTCCTTTTTGGCGGCCTGTTTTTCCTCAGCGTTGGTGTTGTAGGACTTATCCGCTTGCCGGATGTTTACAACCGGCTGCATGCCCTGGGCAAGTGCGACACCATGGGTACGGGGTTGATTATTGTAGGCATGATGCTGTTGGTTCCGGGCATGACCAACGTGGTAAAGCTGGCCTTGATGGGTGCCCTCACTTATACCATCAACCCGGTGATGACCCACCTGATCACCAAAACCGCTTACGTTCGGGGAACACCGATGACAGAAGGCAGCTTTATTTTGAGCACCTATTACGAAGAAGACGAAGGCGAATTTTTCATGGGAGAGGGTGAGTAGTGGATGGCAGTTATTTTTACGGAATACATTATATTCTTCCTGATGCTTCTCCTGGTTGCTGCAGCGCTTTCGGTCTTTATTTTTGAAGACCTGCTCTACGTGGTTATTATTTTCGGGGGATACAGCACCATCATGTCCCTGATCTGGCAGCAGCTAAACTCTCCCGATCTTGCCATAACGGAAGCCGCTGTGGGCATCGGGGTTGCTATCCTGATGATCACCGTGGTGACCAAGGTTGGGAGGCGGCCGCAATGACGTTCAACTGGCGAGAGTTTGTTTATGTTCTTATGATTTTTTTACTGGTTGCCATGGTTGCCCTGGTTCTTTTTATGACGGTCGTTGAAATGCCGCCGTATGGGGAGGTGACCAACCCAACCAATAATTACGTCATGCGCCGTTACGTGGATATTAGCGTGGAGGAAAGTGGCGGCTATAATTTCGTAACGAATATTCTACTGGATTACCGGGCGTATGACACCATGCTGGAAACCACCGTTTTATTTACTGCTGTAATGGCTATTATTGTGCTTTGGGGTGTAAAAAGCAGCAAATAACCTGCTAGAGACCTGGTAATAAAGGGGGTGTTTTGGGTTGGAAATCGTAACAAGTTTACCATTATTTGCGGTAATAATCCCGATACTGGGTGCAATAGTCCTTGTCTTTATACCGGAGAAGGATGACCATGTTCGCAATCCTCTTACCGTGCTCATCAGCCTGGTTACAGCTATCATTGTTGTTTACCTCGTTCGCATGGTCCTGCTAGGCGATATCGTGCAGTATACGTTGCTGAATATTCTTCCCGGTCTAGAATTTTCTTTTCGTATTGATCCTTTGGGTGCCCTTTTTGCCGGGGCTGCCTCGGTTTTATGGGTATTTGCCGTGGTTTACTCCATCGGTTATATGTCTCATGAGCACAACCGCAGGCGATACTTCATTTTTTACCTGATGTCGCTGGGTATAACCATGGGGATAGCCTTTTCGGCCAATTTATTCACCCTGTATCTATTTTATGAAATGCTCACCCTGGCGACGTATCCCCTGGTTGTCCACGAGGGGAACAAGGAAGCCCAGGCGGCCGGTGTCCGCTACATGATTTACAGTTTCTTAGGAGCGGGCCTGGTGCTGTTCTCCCTGCTGATCACGTACGGCCTGGTAGGCACGCTGGCTTTTGAACAGGGCGGTGTGATGGGTGAAGTGCTTCAGTCGGCACCGTTTGTGCTGCGCATTATTTTTATCACCTATGTCCTGGGCTTTGGCGTCAAAGCGGCCATTATGCCCCTGCATTCCTGGCTGCCTTCAGCCATGGCTGCGCCCACACCGGTTAGTGCGCTGCTGCACGCTGTGGCCGTGGTCAAGTCGGGGGTTTTCGGGGTGCTTCGGGTGATGTACTCCGTCTTTGGCACGGAGGTGATGATGGAGCTCAACCTGGGCGTAATCGTTGCGGTCCTGGTGTCCTTTACCATTGTGCTGGCATCGATTATCGCCATGCGCCAGGATGCGTTAAAGAAACGGCTGGCTTATTCCACCATCAGCCAGTTGGGTTACATTACCCTGGGGGCCGGTTTGTTATCGCCCATGGCCCTGGGCGGTGGATTGATCCATATTGTGAACCACGCCTTGCTGAAAATTACCCTGTTTTTCTGTGCGGGCGCGATTATTACGGTTACCGGAAAGAAAAAGATCAGTGAGCTAAACGGCCTGGGCCGGCGCATGCCGATAACCATGCTGGCTTTTACCATCGGTAGTATCGGTATGGTGGGCATTTTGCCCATCAACGGGTTTATCTCCAAGTGGTACCTGATGGGAGGAAGCCTGGAAGCGGGCATGCCCATATTTATTCTGATATTAATATCCAGCGCCATGTTAAACGCGGCTTACTTTTTCCCCATTGTTGCGGCGGCGTTTTTCAAGAAGGGCGATTTTGAACGCCCCACGGGGCCTGAGGCGCCCTTAACCATGCTGCTGCCCATCGCCACGCTGGCTGTCATCTGCGTTATCGTTGGGATAAAGTTGAACCTGACCGTGCCGTATATCCACGATATTGTGACGTACCTGTTTTAGCGGCGCAGTGTTAAACAGTTAAACAGATTATACAGAGATGAAATATTTTGTAGGAGTGCAGGTGCGATGAAAAATTCCTTTAAGATTAAAAATAAAAACCGGGGGGTGAATAGTTGATGCCCCAGAATTTCGATCCGTCTATCCTTCCATTGCTGGCCGTGTTAATTCCCATTGTCGCTTCCGGGCTGGTGGCCTGGGTCTCCCTCTACTCGGAGAAGTGGCGCGACCTACTCGTCACCGTGGCCACGGCGGCAACGTTTCTCACCGTGCTGGCCATGTACCCCACGGTGGTAGGCGAGGGAAAGGTGATCACCTACCAGCTGCTGCAGATAACCACCCCGTTAAACCTGAACTTTCGGGTTGACGGTTTCAGTCTGATCGTGGCCCTGATTTCCTCTTTTGTCTGGCTGGCTGCGACCATTTACGGCGTGTCCTACATGGACCACGAGAAAAATCGAGGCCGCTACTATACGCTGTTGTTACTTACCTTCGGCGGGACCATCGGTGTACCCCTGGCCGGAGATTTCTTGAGCCTGCTGTTATTCTTTGAAATCATGTCCCTGGCCTCTTACGTGCTGGTTGTACACACGCAAACGGAAGAAGCGTACAGCGCGGGCAATCTCTTTCTTTACCTGGGGGTATTCGGCGGGCTGAGTATTCTTTCGGGACTGGCTCTGCTCTATTTCCGGAACGGGACCCTGGACATACTGCCGGGGGCCATCGTCATTGAAACCATGGATGCAGTGGTTCCTCTGGCGGCTTCCATGATGATTCTCGGGTTTGGTATCAAGGCGGGCATGGCGCCGCTGCATATCTGGCTTCCCCGGGCCCACCCGGTGGCTCCGGCCCCGGCCAGCGCCCTGCTTTCCGGTATCATGATCAAAACCGGGGCTTACGGGATTATTCGGACGGTGAACGTGCTGCTGGTTCCATCAACTGAGCCTGGAACGGCCATGGTTTTAGCCAAGCAGTTTCAAGAGTTTTGGTCTGTTGTGTCCAACATGGGTTATGTGATCATCTGGATCGGTATCATCACAGCGTTTATGGGGGTCATCCTGGCCCTTATCCAGGATAATATCAAGAAAATGCTGGCCTGCAGCAGCATCAGCCAAATGGGATTTATCCTGGTGGGTGTAGGCGTGGCCGGCTACCTCAAGTATGAGGGTGCCATGGGTATGGCAGGCGCATCCTATCACATTATCAACCACGCCCTTTTCAAGTCCGCTCTCTTTTTGGCAGCGGGTGTCATCGCGTACAAAATCGGTGAAATGAACATGTACGAACTCGGCGGGCTTTGGAGAAAGCTCCCCTTTACTTTTGCCGTTGTGGTGATCGCTTCCCTGGGGATTGCGGGCGTGCCCCTGTTTAACGGCTATGTCAGCAAGACCCTGCTGCACCACGCCATCGTGGAAGCTTACGAACATTACGGCGTGGCTGCCCTGTTTGAAGCGGAACGGATCTTCATGATTACCGCAGCAGGCACCGTTTTGTATTACCTGAAATTTATTTACCTGACTTTTTTGCGCAAGCCACCGGAAGAGAGCAAGGCCAAACTGGACAAAATTAAGCCGGAGTCCTTGCTGATGAAAATCGGCATGTCCATGCTGGCGGTGAGCATTGTCTTTATCGGGGTGAACCCCAGCTACCTGTTGAATAATTTGATTTTGCCTTCACTGGAAGGGTTTGTATTTGACCCGGGATTTATTGAAGGGCACATTGTTGGGATCAATTTCTTTACGGGTAAAGACCTGGCGGGGTCCTTTATGACCCTGGGCCTTGGCTCCCTGGCCTTTGCCATCGGGGTAAAGACAGGTCTTTTCAAGGCCAGTGTACCTTACTACCTGGGACAGGAGTTTCTGGCCTCCCAGGTGGGTAAATTTATGGCCTCAATTTGGAATGGAGTTGCGTCGGCTGTTGGCGCAGTAATCGGGTTTTTCCGGAGCATCTTTGGCGGCATTTCTCGCATGGGTTTCCGCTTTCTCCAGGGGCTGGATTACAAACCCGGCAAATCGGAACTGTTCCGCATCATCAACTTTGCCAACATGGACTTCGACGTGCTCCTCATCATGAGCATGCTGGGTGTCACCCTGGTGTTTCTGTTCTACCTGCAGTTTGGTATATTAGGCATCGGCATCTGGTAGAATTAAACAAGGAGATGACAGGGAAACAGTTCTCTTGCCACCTCATCGGCCAAGGGGGGCTTCTCTTGTCGCCAGAGCAATCTCCATCACTTAACACAAACTAAAACTAAGGGGGCCTTTCCCGGTTTACGGGAAGGCCCCCTGCTAATTTTTTGGAGCTATTGTAAGCGAAGCTGCGGACGGGGACGGAGGAAGCATGGGGACGGTTCTCTTGCTTCCTTTTTATCCCGGAAAGCACGGGACGGGAAGCATCAGGAGGGAAGCTGCGGGAACGGTTCTGGCGCTTCCGGAGCGAAGCGGAGGACCTGCGGAACATTCCTGTTTTTAGAGGTGTTCCCCATACCTTGAAAAATGGGGAAAGGGACAGAACCGTCCCCCTGCTTCCCATGTATGCACAATAAGTGAGTCGTTGAGCAGTAAAAATTTTTATTCAAACACTAAACCAGCGGCTCCTTTTCGTACGGTGATGTTGTCTCCTGGTCTAAAGCGGCCTTCAACCAACAGTTTGGCCAGGGGGGTCTCCAATTCCTTTTGAATGGCGCGTTTTAAGGGCCTGGCGCCGTAAATGGGGTCATAGCCCACCTCTGCCAGGTATGCTTCCGCTTCGGGTTCCAACTTGAGGGTCATCTCCTGTTCTGCCAGGCGCTTGAAGAGCCTTTCCGCCTGGATGGTTACAATCTGCTTCAGGTGTTCCCGGGTCAGGGAGTGGAAGAGGACAATTTCATCCACCCGGTTCAGAAACTCGGGCCTGAAGAAAGCGCGCAGGCGTTCCATGACCCGGGCCTGGGCCTGCTGGAAGGCATCTTCATCCTTACCGGCAGCTTCCATAATGATTTCGCTGCCCAGGTTGGAGGTCATAATAATCACCGTGTTTCGAAAGTCCACCGTGCGGCCCTGAGAATCGGTCAAGCGGCCGTCGTCCAGAA
>SKMY01000232.1 GCA_007120815.1 Syntrophomonadaceae bacterium
ATAAGACCTCCCGCGCTAAAAGCCTCGTCAAGATTAAAGTTGCTCACCATATCTAAAACCAGGTAGAACAGGCCAAAGTTTATGAGCATCCATCCGACTTGGCCTAAAGCTTGCAAGGAACGATGGGCTAGCGCCAGTAAAAAGTTCCAAGCCTGCGCGATCGTCAGGTGGATTAGGCCAATACTGAAACATAGCAGCATAATGACATCAGTACTGCCTAATTCCTTGTAAAGCTCCCCGGTGGGGGTATAAACGCGAAATCCTTCCGTCAGTTCGCGGATTACCAGGCTTTCCAGAAAAGTGCCTTCGATCAGTTCAGGACTGCCGAACCAGGAGCCGGTTATACTCCCCCAAACGACTGTGGCCATACCAAGTAAGCTAAAAAGCCATGCGAACATAGGGGGCTTTTCCTTTTTGGACTTGCTGTAATAGAATACTAGCCCTAACCCTCCCAGCAAAAAGACGGCACCATAGACAGCATCACTGATAATCATGGCAAAAAAAATGGTGAAAAAGAAAAGGAAAAACAAGCTGATATCCAATTCTTTATAGCCGGGCACCGTGCCCATAAATTTAAAAACAGGCTTGACAATTTCCAGCCACCTGGGATTGCGGACCAGAGTCGGTATGGGGTCTGCCGGATCAGGATCTGTTATGGCGATGGCCACAGAATTTTCACGGGCCCAACTTTGTACGGGTTCCAGTTTGTCAACTGGAAGATAACCGACGACAGCGGTGAGACTTCCTTCATCTATGGCATTTGCTTTCGCAATCGAATATTGCAGGTTCGACTCCAAACGATCCATAAGGGCCTTAATAGCCGGTCTGAGGCCATAGTATTTTTGCGCTTCTTCCCTGATTTCTTCGACCTTTTTCGTTAACTCATCTTTTTCTGCCTGAAAAGCACTGAGGCTTTGCGGAGGAATGATAAATTCGTCAAAATCCTCCAGGGTCACAGGCTCTTTGGTCATATGGGCAAAAGCAAGGCCTTCTTTGTCCTCCCTTAAAACCACTACGTCACCCTCGATATCATCCAATCTTTCGATTTTGTCACGTGAAGCCGTGTAGATTTTCAGATGGTAACCTTTGGCTGTGAGAAATTTAAAGTCTGCGGGATCAAAATCACCCCAGCTTTGCAGTCCAGTAATTCTCTTCTCCAAAACGGCGATCCGCTCCCTGACGGTATGAAGGTTATCCCTGAGCTGCAGCACCTCCTCTACCGCCTCAGCAGGACTTAAAGATGGTGGGGGTATATCTTCCTTGGTTTTGAATTCTGCCAAAAAAGTATAGGCCGTTTCCACCCGGTTTCTTTTGGCCAAGGCATCCTCCACTTCCGGGGAAGAGTACTGATAGTCCTCCAGGTGGACAAGGCCAAGCTTACCCAGCGAATCCAGAGTTGATTCTTTATCTTTGGTTTGGACAACCATCGATATTTTCTTCATCTCTACAATCATCGCTTACGCCCCCCTCACCAGTTTATTCTTAGATATCTTACCCCGCACAACGGCTGCTGTCTGTTGGTCCCCGAGAAAAATGTTGATAACCCGGATATTCTCTTTTGCTTCCGGAATCTTTACCTTTTCGAACAGGTTGACCCGTTGAGTGGTAACTCTCAGTTCTTCTCCAAGTAAGTCTGCCTGCTTTTCCAGGACAGACAGTTCCATGTCCGTAGAAACAAGTTCTTTCAGCTTTTTGATACCGGCATCAACCCACAGGGGGTATTCCATCAGGTCATAGGGGATCTTCTCATACATAATTCCCAGAAAATTGGGGATATCCACCCCGGCGATGTTGGTGGTGCTTAAATCCACCTTTTCGATTTTGACCAGCTCGGCAAGGTTGATCTCCTCTCCAAACACATGAACCCAGCTCATCAGCTCTTTGTAGCTGGTTTCCCGTTCCAGGCGTTTTTCCTGAATTTGCACCTCAACCTGCCGTATCTCCATCTGCAGCAACTGCTTCTTCATAACCAGTGTAGGCAAATAGCGTTGGAACCTTTTGAGCTCGTCTTTTTGTTTTTTTAATTCATTTTTGCTAAATTTTATTTTTGCCATAGCCTACACCTTATTCGTCCAGTATTGGTTAATCAGTTCTGACTTTAACCCTGTTTCCTCCGGTTCAAAACAGCTGGACAAAATATCCCATCCTTTGTCCAGGGCGGCTTCCAGTGGGATGTTCACGGAAAGATCCATCATTTCCCGTTCAAACATCTCGCCATAAGTTAAAAGTTTCTCGTCCCAGTTGGACATTTTAAAGCCCATGGATTTCTTCTCCAGGGATTCCTTGTAGGCAGCATACAATTTAATCATGCCGTCCATGATAGCACGGTGATCCGATCGGGTATCGGCGTTTACCTGCTGTTTTAACCTGGACAGGGAGCCGAATGGTTCGATACGGCTGTTGCGCAAATAAAACTGGCCCTCGGTAATGTAGCCTGTATTATCGGGAACAGGGTGGGTAACATCATCCCCGGGCATGGTCGTCACCCCAAGGATGGTGATGGAACCTGCCCCCTCAAAGTCAACAGCCTTTTCATAACGGGACGCTAACTGGGTATAAAGGTCACCGGGGTAGCCACGGTTGGACGGAACCTGTTCCATGGTAATGGCAATTTCTTTCATGGCATCGGCAAAGTTGGTCATATCCGTCAGCAGCGCCAGGACGCGCCGGCCGTGGATGGCAAAGTTTTCCGCTACAGCCAGACCAATGTCGGGCACCAGCAGGCATTCCACCACAGGGTCAGCGGCGGTATGCACAAAAAAGACGGTCCGGGACAGCACGCCGCCCTTTTCCAGGGTCTCCTTGAAGAAAAGGTAGTCATCGTATTTAAGGCCCATGCCTCCAAGGATAATGATATCAACCTCGGCCTGCAGGGCTATCCTGGCCAGAAGTTCGTTGTAAGGTTCTCCCGAAACAGAAAAGATGGGCAGCTTTTGGGACTCCACCAGCGAATTAAAAACATCGATCATGGGGATCCCGGTGCGAACCATGTTGCGGGGAATAATACGCCTGGCGGGGTTAACGGAGGGACCACCGATTTCAATCATGGTATCGGTGAGTTCAGGTCCGCCGTCCCGTGGTCGTCCGGAGCCATCGAAGATCCGTCCTAAAAGGTTATCGGAAAAGGAAACCTTCATGGATTCGCCCATAAACCTGACCTCATCCCCGGTGGATACGCCCCTTCCGCCATTAAACACCTGCAGGGCCACTTCATCACGTTTCAGACGGATAACTTCCGCCAAAGATGGACCATATCTGGTTTCCACAACGGCAAGCTCTTTGTTACGCACTCCCGCTGCAGTCACTGTAATAACGTTTCCGGCGATTGATTCAATTTTACTATATACCTTTTGCAAATTAACACACTCCTTGGTTTGCCAGCCTAAGAAGCCTCGGCATCCACTTCGACACCTAATTTCTTGTCGGCCAGCAATTGAGAGATGGTTGTCTCCAGTTTATTGAACTCTTCACTCTTCCATTCTTTACTGTTATAGTCGAGGAAGTTCTGGCGTAACCTGTTAAACCAGCTGCGGGCTTCCTCTTTTTTGGTAAAGTCCAATTTGGCCGTGAGGATACCCATGAGAATGTCGTAGATATGCTGTTGACGCTCAGGCTCAACGGCGTTATCTACGGGGTCAAAAGAGTTCTGCTGGATATAAACGAAATCCAATAAATCGGCTTTTAGATAAATAATATAATCATCCAGCGAGGTCCCTTCTTCACCAACCACTTTCATCATTTGGCCGACCTCGTCGCCCTTAAAGAGAATATCGCTGCCATAGTTGGTTTTTTCCTCACTAATGATGCCCGGATATTTTGACCATGACTCCAGAGGGTGGATAGCAGGGTACTTGCGAGCGTCGGCGCGCTGTTGTGACAAGCCGTGAAAGGCACCCACAACCTTCAGGGTCGCCTGAGTCACCGGTTCCTCAAAGTTGCCGCCGGCAGGAGAAACCGTGCCGCCGATGGTTACCGAACCCATTTCGCCATTCTTGAGACGGACAATGCCGGCCCGCTCGTAGAAGGCGGAAATTAAGGATTCCAAATACGCAGGAAACGCTTCCTCCCCAGGAATTTCTTCCAGTCTGCCGGACATTTCGCGCATAGCCTGGGCCCACCGTGAAGTTGAATCTGCCAGCAAAAGAACGTTTAGACCCATCTGGCGGTAATACTCACCTATGGTAACAGCTGTATAAACAGAAGCTTCCCGGGCCGCTACCGGCATGGAAGACGTATTGCAGATAATGACGGTCCTTTCCATCAAAGATCGACCGGTTTTCGGGTCGATCAATTCCGGGAACTCTTTTATGGTCTCCACCACCTCACCGGCACGTTCACCACAAGCGGCGATGATAACCACATCCACTTCAGCATTTCTGGAGGTAACCTGCTGCAGCACCGTCTTACCGGCACCAAATGGACCGGGAATGCAGTAGGTGCCGCCTTTAGCTACGGGAATAAACGTGTCAATAATCCTTAATTTTGTAATCAATGTTTCTGATGGTTTCAAACGCTCTGCATAGCAGTCAACAGCCCTTTTTACAGGCCAGTTAAAAACCATCGTCAAGGAATGAAGGTCGCCTTTTTCATCTTCAACCTCCGCCACCGTGTCATTAACGGTGTAACTTCCTGCCTCAACAATGCGCTTAACGGTTAAAACGCCTCCCATCTGGAACGGCACCATTATCCAATGGCTAAAAATACCTTCCTTGACAAAACCGATTTGTTCACCGGCTCCCACTTTGGCCCCGACTTCTACGGAGGGGGTAAATTCCCATACCTTCGCCTCGTCGAGAGACGAAAGATACACGCCCCTGTCCAGGAAAAATCCACATTGTTCCGCCAGTTCGGGTAAGGGGTTTTGTAATCCATCATATATCTGCCCCAGCAAACCAGGGCCTAGCTGCACACTCAATAATTCACCGGTGAATTCCACATCGTCTCCTACACCAATTCCCGTCGTCATCTCAAAGACCTGGATATCAGCCACATTACCATGAATACGGATGACTTCGGATTTTAATTTCTTTCCCCCGGAATGGACGTAACAGACTTCGTTCATTGTCGCTTCGCCGGTAAATTCCACAGAAACCATATTTCCGCTTACTCCAATTACCTTGTTAATCATCCTCACCCATTTCTATAGCGTAGTTAGATTAAAACTATCAGTAACGGCAGCGTATGCCTTTTCAAAAGACTCCCGACCAAGCTCTTCCTGGAATTTAACCTGACGCAAAGCGAGCTGAAGCTTTAAATAGTACACGACTAACGCCTCGAGGTCAAAAAAGTGTCCAGAACCCATCTCCTCCAGAAAATTCCATCGCAAACGATCCAGGAAGTGCTCCGCATCCAACGGCGAATCCAGAGCCATGACTGCACGTACCTGTTCCAGCAAGGCATAGTACCCATCGGAGGTAGGCAGAGCCTGTGCCGGTTCAAAGTCAAGTTTTAATATCCGGGCTTTGGCTAATTCCAGCCGTAGTTCTTTTTCCCAGGAGAGAATCTGGTCAGCAAAAGGTAAACCTGTTGGTTCTGTAAGGCCCCAACGGGTTTTAACCAGGACTTTATAATCTTTCTCCTCCAGGGTGTCTTCTGCAAACTGCAGAAACTTCTCCTCGCTGATAGGGACTTTTTCTCCGAGACTGATAGTTTCCAAGGCAGCTACCGTGTAATAATAATTGTTCAAGACGTTTTCCTCCCAATACTCAGATTGCCTCTTTTAAAGCTGCCGCAAGGTCGGGGGAAAGAGCCTCCGCTAAAACTTCCGCTATACTTTCTTTGGAGAAATCGTACAGTGCACCACTGCTGCCACCGATACGGAACCCTTTGGCAAACTTTGCAGAGGGAATGATTTCTACCCCCTCTTTAAAGCGTTGAGACAATTTCCCTTTTAAAGATTCCTTTAATTTTTCGGCATCTTTTGTGGAGAGGATTACTTTGATGCCCTCTTCACCTTTATCAGCCCACGCATGGACCAGTTCCGTAATGATTTTCTCTGTTAGTGGCGTTGTCAGGGCGTCATCCACAGATTCACTGATTACTGCCTCGAAGCGTTTCATGATTTGCTTCTCCAATCCAATCAGGACATCCCTGGCAGCCTGCTTTAATGCTTCCCTGCTGGCTGCTTCCTGTTTAGCAATTTCTTTTTCGGCCTGAGCTTTAAACGATTCAGCTTTGGCCTGAGCGTCTTTGATAATCTGAGCGGCTTTTTCATCGGCTTCGGAAAGGATCTTCTCCGCCTCATTCTCTGCAGCCAAGACGCCCTCATTTTTAATCTTGTCAATGAGCTCTTTTACTTGAATGGACATTTTTCACCATCCTTTAACTGGTATAACTAAAAACGGGTTACAAAAAATGTTTTAATTTCAATATCCACTTGCCTACCTGGTTATAAAGGTAGACTTTAAACCGTTTCCCTCCTTTCATCAAAGAAGATTAAGTCACGCTGTGCTTGCTTGGTCCACGACGTTTAATTAAAACATAAAAATTACCCCGCAAATAACAGCCTTGGGGATAAGCAAATCGCTGCCGGCCAGAGAACGTCCATATCAGCCTGCTTTATGGCAATAAGAAGTACTAGAAAAACCAGGGAATAGCGTAACATATAGTGGAATGTTACGCAAGCCCTGGCTTTATGAAAGTTTATCCGCACCGACTTTTCCAGGGTGCCTGCCAGCAGGTAGACGTTCAGTACGGCCATTCTTGTACCAAAGATCAACCTATGTGCACCGGTTAAGTTCCCCTGGATCAACAATACCACCAGCATCACAAAATATAGGGCACCGATTCTTGTGATCATCTGCTTTTTTAGTTGAGCCAACCTCTGCATTCCTGTCAACGCCTACCTGTATTTTTTTCATGATTATTTTATCAGCTTGGATGCTCCCCCCGATTAATCCTAGAAGCATGCCGGAAGTAACCAGTAAAAGGGTGTATCCTAAATAACCGACTAATAGGCGTCCCAGCCACAGCCCTACCAATGCGGGTCCGATAAATCACCAACCCCAGGTGGACAACAAGAACCAAACTCTGCAAGTCTTTCCAGTAAAGCTTGCTCAAATGCCTATCTCCTTTGTACGAGTAAGCGACCGGGGTTATTATTTAGGACCATTAAATACATATTCGACAAGCATTACATACATATTCGACGAGAATGTTTTAAAACCCTTTATTCGCAAAAAAATAATTATTATAATTATTCTAATTTTTATCATGCCAACCGGTCCTTGGTGCATCTCGTCCGACGACATTGGTGCCTGCGGCCAAAGGCGCCTGGAGACCGAAGGTCCTCAGGCGGCCTCCCCGGTTTAACTCCCTTCCGGGTCGTTCCCGACGGCCGACCTGCAAACTTAAGTGTCCTGCTACGGATTGCAGGCGGCCGGCATACGCACCGGCCACCTGGTCCTTGGCTCTTAAGTGGTTCAGTTTGTCAAGTTACTCTCTCTCCACAATGGTCGCCACACCCTGGCCACCGCCGATACACAACGTAGCCAGACCTTTGCCTTTACCCTTCCTGACCAGCTGGTAAATCAAGGTAACAAATATCCTCGCTCCACTGGCGCCAATAGGATGTCCCAGGGCAATGGCCCCTCCTGACAGGTTGGTTTTTTCCAAATCGAAATTCAGTTCCCGGGCCACTGACAGGGCCTGGGAAGCAAAAGCCTCATTGGCTTCAATTACATCCAGGTCTTC
>SKMY01000184.1 GCA_007120815.1 Syntrophomonadaceae bacterium
CCTAAATTTTCCAGGTACTTCACGGCTGCCTTTTCCCCGGAGCTCCCAATCGCGTGCTTGTAACCCTTTCGCTGCTTTTTGTTATCCAAGACTTGTCCCCTTTAGCTTGTTCGATGAGAAACTTTTTCTATGTATCGGCGTTAAACCCAACAACTCTATTGCATTTCTGTGTTCCGCTGTCGGATAACCTTTGTTCTTATCAAAACCATAACCTTTATAACGGCTGCTGTATTCGTCCATCATTCTATCACGAGTAACCTTGGCGATAATTGAAGCGGCGGAAATGGATAAACATAAGGCATCTCCCCCCTTTATGGCTTCCTGGGGAATGTGAATCCCCGGAATCAGAAAACCATCGGTTAAAACAAAGTCAGGCTGGAGCGGAAGGTCGTTTACGGCCTGCTGCATGGCCTCGAGAGAGGCGCGATAAACGTTTACCTGGTCGATCCTATCAGCATCAATGACAGCAGTCTGCACAGCCAGGGCATAACGAATGATCATGTCAAACAATTCGCTTCTCTTTTGAGGGGTAAGCTTTTTTGAATCATCAACATGGCGGCACAACAAACGACTGGCTGGATCGAGAATCACTGCCGCTGCCACAACAGGTCCTGCAAGGGGACCCCTTCCAGCCTCATCTACGCCGGCAATCTTGACAAAACCCCTGGCTTCAAGGGTGCGTTCTCTTTGAGTTAATCTATGTAGGTGTTCAACAGTTTTAACTTCGTTGTTCTGACGTTTGAGGTGTCGCGCAATCAGGTCCCTGACCCCTATCCTGACATCTCCTTGCAGCTGCTTGATGGTTGTGCTTTCAATGTCAGTTTGGTCCTGCAAGTAAGTTTCGATCTCGCGAATTGTCCAAGACGAAAAACTAGAATTTCTGCCTTTACCCATCGATTTCCCCGGGGCTTTCCAAGGTGATACGCCCGAGTGCTCCTTTCCGAAAGTCTTTAAGCAAAACCTGAGATGCCTTCTCCCTGCTCACCTCTCCCCCAGGGCCAAGCAGCCCGCGGGCGTGTCCTATGTGCTCCAGGATAGCATCTTCTGTTTCAATAACCGCTGCTTTCTCCATACGATAAAAGCGAAGCAAGGAGGAAAAATAAACATCGCTTTGTAGTATGCGGCTCAAAAGCCACTTCGCAACAGTTTCAGTCTCATAAACATTGGAACGGATGGCTCCAATCACCGCGAGCCCAGGAGAGGCTTTTTCGGGATTTAAGTTAGGTGAGAGCAGGCCCGGCGTGTCAAGCATTTCCCAGCCCGCTCTTAACCGGATCCACTGGGCTCCCCGGGTAATCCCTGGCACATTGCCCGTTCTCGCTGCCAGCTTATGGGCCAGGCGATTAATCACCGATGATTTGCCGACGTTTGGAATACCTGCAACAATTAACCGAAGGGGGCGCTTGAACGCGGTATGTTTCGGGCGCATCTTGAGCAGCAGCGCTTCAAAACCTTTGAGGTCTTGCCTGCTTTTACTGGAAAACGCCAAAACGGGCCCGTTTTCTACAGCCAGGTAACTCAGCCATTGGCCCGTTTTCTTTTGATCTGCCAAGTCAGATTTATTGAGTAAAACCAAGCGCTTTTTTTTTAAAAGGGCATTTTGAATCCTTAAATTTCGGCTTGTCATGGGCAGGCGCGCATCCAAAACCTCTACCACCAGGTCGATGTGTTTCAAGTGCCGGAATAGATGTTTTTCTTCCTTTAACATCATTCCAGGGTCTTTTTGCCTGCTCATGTTCCCGCTCCCAACAGCCGCACATCTAAAAGCGGCCAAAATACTACGAGGGCTTTTCCTCTAACCTGCTCGATAGATATCGCCCCAACTTCATGGTCTCGACTATCCATACTGTTATTACGATTATCTCCCAGGACAAAGAGGTGATCTTCCGGAACCTCAACAGGGCCAAAATCTTTCACCGTGTGGTTCACAATATACGGTTCGTCAATGGTTTGATTATTAATCATCAATAAACCATCTTTTATCTCAACTGTGTCACCCTCGGTGGCTACAACACGTTTAATAAAATCACGGCGAGGTCTTTGCTGGTAATTAAAAACAATGACTTCTCCCTGTTGTGGCTCCCGGAAATAGTAAACAGCCTTGTTTACAACCAAGCGTTCATTGTGCCGCAGTGTAGGAAACATGGAGGTTCCGTCAACTAGAAATGTTTCGAAGAAAAACATTCGAATAACAACAGCAATGATTACGGCCAGAATAATAGACCGGACCCATTCACCAACTTCATTTTTGATATCCTTTTGATCAGACTGCTCCATAAATATATCATTTTCCATAAAGACGCTCCGTTGATTCAGTCTGTACAATTTTCCACAAAAGGCAAGTTAACAAGCTCTGATGCTTTATTTTCGTATTTCTTTTATACGTGCTGCTTTGCCTCTTAATTTCCTGAGGTAATACAACTTTGAACGCCTGACATGCCCGCGGCGTACTACCTGGATCTTGTTAATCTTGGGAGAATGAAGGGGGAAAACCCGCTCAACACCAACGCCATAAGAGACACGCCTTACCGTAAATGTCTCAACAACGCCCCCACCCTTTCTTTTTATGACCACCCCTTCATAAACCTGAATTCGTTCCCGGTTGCCTTCAACGACCTTAAAGTGAACTTTAACAGTGTCCCCCACAGAAAAAGAGGGAACTTCACTTTTCATGTATTCGTTTTCAACTTGTTTTAATAAGTCCATCTTAGACGACTCCTTTCAGTTCTTGTACCACGTGCAAACCTATTTTTTACTTGCTACCTTATAAAATATACCATAGAAATCTATTCCTCACAAGATTAAGCACTAGAACCAATCGACTACCACACACCTTTTAAATCAAGCGAATGACAGACATTACAATATGCCTGAAATACCCTTTAGCTTTGCAACAAATCCGGTCTTTGCTCCTTGGTTCTTTTTAATGCCATCTTCTCTCTCCAACGGCGAATCCTCGCGTGATCCCCTGAAAGCAATACATCGGGAACCTTCATATCCCTGAACTCCCTGGGCCTGGTGTATTGAGGGTACTCCAGCAAGCCCCTTGAAAAAGACTCTTCATTTAAAGAAGACTGATTTAATGCCCCCGGGAGCAGTCGGACAACTGCATCAACCACAACCATGGCGGCCAACTCTCCCCCGGTTAAAACATAATCACCAATCGATACTTCCTCATCAACCAAAAACAAGCGCACCCGTTCATCCACACCTTCATAATGGCCGCATAAAATAACCAAATGCTCCATTTGACTCAACTTGTGGGCTTGTTGTTGAGAAAACACATTTCCCTGGGGTGACATTAAAAGGGTTATTGTTGATAGGGTTTCTTGTTCCCGCCGGACAAACTCGACTGCCTCGAAAAAAGGCTCGGGTTTCATCACCATGCCGGGCCCACCGCCAAAAGGACAATCATCCACCTGGCGGTGCTTGTCGCGGGTAAAGTCCCTTAAGTCCCGGATGTTTAATGAAACAAGTCCTTTTTCAACGGTTCGTTTGATCATACTTTCCCCAAAAACGCTTTTGAACATTTCAGGAAAAGCTGAAATGATATCGATTAACACACGCCACACCTTACTAATCATTTATTCCTAACAACGTGCCTTATTCACAGACCCGCATACTATGAAGAATTTACTCATCCAGAAGGCCCGGTATCGGCTCAATGGTCATTTTTTTATCGACCAGGTTGATTTCTTTAACGACTTTTTCCAGGGCTGGAATGAATGCCTCTGACTTGTCAAAGTCGTTTTTTACATGGTAGACATCGTTGCCGCCTGGCTGCAGGACATCCTGAACTTGGCCCAGGTAAAGACCCTCTACCGTATAAACATCCAAACCAATTACCTGGTCAAAATAGTAGTGCCCTTCCGGTAGAGGCAGCCTTTCCGAAGGATCTATCTTCACCAGGGAGTTTGCCAGCAGCCTGGCCTCATCTCTCGTGTGGCAATCCAAAAAGTGAAGAAGCCACATGTTCTTGTGAATACTCGCCTTGCTGACTTGCTTAAACTCACAAACTGCTGCGCCCTCAAGTTTAACACGCTTGAGCAGGTAGCACCGCTCCAAGCGGTCTGAATAAGGCATGACCTTGACGGCTCCCTGGACGCCAAAGGGAGCAAGTATTTTTCCAATAATAACCATTTCAGAGGCCACTATGGTTGCTCCTTACTGGATAATTTCAACCATAACCCGCTTGTTTTCTTTGACGGCCGCCGCATTAACCACCGTTCGAATGGCTTTGGCGATGCGGCCCTGTTTGCCAATGACTTTTCCCATGTCTTCTGCAGCAACACGCAGCTCAAGGATTATTGAACGCTCTCCTTCCACCTGCCTGACATCAACCTGCTCGGGATAATCCACAAGTGATTTTGCCAGGTATTCAACCAATTCCTTCACCTGTACCACGCTCCTGGAAGTTATTTGCTTTGAAGGTCAGCTTGAGCAAGCAAACTCTTGACTGTATCTGATGGTTGAGCGCCCTGAGAAAGCCATTTTTGAGCTTTGTCTTGGTCAATTTTCACTGTTTTTGGGTCGGTTGTCGGGTTGTAATACCCGATTTCCTCAATAAACCTGCCATCTCGGGGAGCTCTTGAGTCAGCTACCACTATCCGATAAAAAGGCCGCTTTTTTGCTCCCATTCTTTTCAAACGAATTCGTACAGACACCAGCTATGCACCTCCTAATTAGTCGTAGTTTAAAAAGGGAAGAACCCTTTCTTTTTCTTACCTTTTCCTTTTTCCAATGAACCAACCTGCTTCATGAGTTTCTTCATCTGGTCAAACTGCTTTAAAACACGGTTTACATCCTGGACTGAGGTTCCGCTTCCGCTGGCAATTCTTTTCCTGCGACTGCTGTTAATGATATCGGGCCTCTGCCGCTCTTCACGGGTCATCGAGTTGATAATGGCTTCCACGCGGCCCAGCTGTTTTTCATCAAGGGTTAAGTTTCCCAACCCTTTCCCCGCTTTACTTAACCCCGGGATCATGTCGATCAAGTTTTCCAGGGGGCCCATCTGTTTCACCTGCTGCAGTTGTTCCAAAAAATCCTCGAAGGTAAGGGATTGGCTCCGCATCTTTTTTTCCAGCTCACGGCTTTTTTCTTCATCTATCACGCCCTGGGCCTTTTCGATTAGAGAAAGCATATCACCCATACCGAGAATCCTTGAGGCCATTCTATCAGGATAAAAAGGCTCAAATGCGTCCAGCTTTTCACCCGTTCCCACAAACTTAATCGGGCAGTCGGCAACAGACCTCACAGAAAGGGCCGCTCCACCCCGTGTATCTCCGTCAAGCTTTGTTAAAACAACACCGGTAAGCCCCAGCTGTTCGTTAAAAGACTTTGCTACGTTTACTGCATCCTGGCCCGTCATGGCATCAACAACCAGCAAAATCTCAATGGGGTTGAAGGTTTGTTTTAACCGGACCAGCTCGCCCATCAAATTCTCATCAATATGGAGTCGA
The DNA here is from genome assembly GCA_007120815.1 of Syntrophomonadaceae bacterium. The sequence goes on from SKMY01000184.1 coordinate 5,460, forward strand.
CCCGCTGTATCAATAATTAGATAATCATTTCCTTCACCTTTGGCCTGTTTAAAAGATTCGGCAATAATTTTAACAGGGTCATCCTTCCCCATACTAAAAACAGAAATGCCGACATCTTTTCCTAAAACATGAAGCTGGTCGACCGCTGCAGGTCGGTAAATATCTGCGGCAACCAGTACTGGACGGTGCTTTTTCTTTAAATGTAAAGCCAGTTTGGCAGCCGTAGTGGTTTTACCTGAACCTTGAAGCCCAACAAGCATGATGGCCTGAGGCGGATTGTCCGGATTGGCTATTTTGCTCTGGCTTTCCCCCATGAGCTTAACCAGTTCCTCGTGAACGATCTTAATCACCTGCTGGCCTGGAGTCAGGCTTTTTAAAACCTCAGAACCTACCGCTCTTTCAGTCAACGTTGAGGTGAAGTTTTTCACCACTTTATAGTTGACATCTGCTTCAAGAAGTGCCAGCCGGACTTCCCTCAAAGCGGCACTCACGTCTTTTTCGGTGAGTTTGCCTTTTCTTTTCAGTTTATTAAATGTATCTTGTAATTTTTCAGATAAACTACTAAAAATCAACCTGGTTAACCCGGATGCGTTCCGGGATTCCCTCCTTTGTTTTTGAAAGTAAGCCAGGGCCTCTCGGCCCTTCTCTCCCTAATAGTTATACACGATAGAAGTGATAAAGTAAATACCCTGAACACTTTTCCTTCAAGTCAGGAGCGCGTCAACAAACGAGACCGGTTCAAAGGGCTGCAAGTCTTCTTTTTTTTCACCTGTGCCTACAAGCTTAACGGGTATACCCGTTAGGTCTTTTACTGCAACAACAATTCCTCCCCGGGCCGTACCGTCCAGCTTGGTAAGCACGATCCCGGTAACGGGAACCGCCGCATGAAAAAGTTTGGCCTGAGCGATCCCATTATGGCCCGTGGTTGCATCAAGAACCATTAAGGTTTCATGAGGTGCTCCGGGCAGCACCTTACCGATGGTTCGATTCATTTTTTTGATTTCATCCAACAGGTTCACTTTGGTATGCAGTCTTCCTGCTGTATCGCAAAGAAGCAGATCGACTTTCCTGGCCACTGCAGCGTTCACGGCATCGTAGATGACGGCCGAGGGATCCCCTCCGGCATGGTGCTTGATGATATCAACGCCAACAGCCTGCGACCATTCGCTTAGCTGCTCAATGGCAGCCGCACGAAAGGTGTCGCCGGCCGCCACCAGCACCTTTTTGTTCTGCTGCATGTAATAATGGGCCATTTTTGCAATGGTTGTGGTTTTTCCTACACCGTTTACTCCAAGGATAAGGAATACAGAGGGCGAAACATTGGAAAGGTTGATCCCAAACCCATCCTTGGGGTCCAGGAGTTCTACGAGCAAACCTTTTAACTCATCTCGAGCCATTGCGCCTTCTTTTATTTTTTTCTCTTTGATGCGTTCCTGGAGCCCATCAATAATTTTTAGGGTCGTTTCTACGCCGACATCGGCCGATATCAATAATTCTTCCAATTCATCAAAAAATGCCTCGTTAATTTCTTTTTGCTTAAAAAGGGTATCCAGTTTGCCCTTAAATGCTTCCCGGGTCTTGTTCAGCCCTTTTTTAAATTGCTCTAACATGACAAATTGGTCTCCTTATCCGGCTTTTTGTGTTAAATGAAGGGATATGACCTTGGAAACACCTTGTTCTTCCATCGTAACGCCGTATAATACATCGGCTTCTTCCATGGTTTTCCGACGGTGAGTTACCACGATAAACTGGGTATTAACCGTGTATTCCTTCAAGAAGTGTAAAAACCTGTCCAGGTTGTTTTCATCCAGGGATGAATCAATTTCATCCAGCACGCAAAAGGGAACCGGTTTATAGTGTAAGAGGGCAAATAACAGGGCAATTGCTGTTAATGCCTTCTCTCCCCCGGAAAGAAGCGAAATCGTTTGAAGTTTTTTGCCCGGGGGTTGAGCAACAATCTCTATGCCTGATTCCAGGATTTTTTCAGGATCGGTAAGCTTTAAAAGCGCCTGGCCGCCCCCGAATAGCTTTATAAAAATATCCTTGAAATTGTTTTCGATGGCCTGAAGGGATTCCAGGAAACGTTTTTCCATGTGTTTGTCCAGTTCATTTAAGACATTTCGAACCCCTTTTTCACCTTCAACCAGGTCCTCTTTTTGTTCAAGCAGAAACTGCGTTCTTTGCTGCAGTTTTTCAAACTCATCAATGACGCTGAGATCCACCTCTGCCA
>SKMY01000022.1 GCA_007120815.1 Syntrophomonadaceae bacterium
CTGTGCCGTCTCCGGCAGGGAAACCGCTGTAAACAGTCTTAACCTGCACGTCAAACGGTTCCAGCTGGAAAACGTTATCACCCTCAAACATGGTGCTTTCCTGGTGGGAGCGATCCGGGTCCTCCCTTTCCGCTGCAGGAGCCATGACGGCCTTGCTTTCGTAAGGAGATTCCGGAAGGATGCCGATGTGCTCTCCCCGGCTGACATACTGGCCGGGTTCGACCCACACCTCGTTTAATCGGCTGTAAAAACTGGTGTAACCGTATTCATGCTCAATGGTCACTGTGCATTTTCCGGAACCTGCCTCACCCAACACCTTTAGAACTTCTCCATCCCACAGGGCAGAAACTGGAGCAGACGGTGTGGCCTGTAAAACCGCGCCGCGGGCTGTTCCATGGATCTGCCTTCCCGTTGCAAGAACCGAACGGGTGTAGCTTCCAAAGGCCGTATGGATAGACCACCCGGGCAGGGGAGATGCAGGGCGGGGCAGCAGATTTTCTTCTTCCTTCTCTTCAAAATACTCCAGGGAAGCCGCAGGCCATTCATCACCGGGCACTGCTTCTTCTATTCCCTGGATGAAATCCCTGGAATAATCGTCTGTGTCTTCAGCCTCCTCCACTCCGGGCTTTTCACCTTCTGTGCCGGCCTCTAAGGCACCATCAAGGGCCATCGGCGTATCCGGGTCTGTTTCCTCCTGGTCTGCCGCCAGCTGCTGGTACTGCTCCCGGTCAACATCCCCGGGCCATTCAACCGACAGGTTTCCCAACCTCCAAATAAAAAATGAAAGCAGTAAAACGACTGTAACCAGGTAGGCCCCTGCCAGGAGAAAATATTTCCGCGGGAACACGTTCAGGATCCCTTTTTTTTCGGAACGCCGTCCGCCTTTCTCCTGCTCATCATGCCTGTCCCCATTTTTCCAGAACAAAGGACGACCCCCCTCATTATTCCTGCGTATCTTTCCTGATATCCGCTGAAACGGAGACAGGATCCGCTGTATGAAACCCATTAACTTTTGTAAATGCCTGGACATTTTTTCTCACCTCCAAGGGGATATTATGCCCAATCTTTCCGTTTTTAATCAGGTTCAGCGGGTTTCATGCCAGGGCTTCCAAAAAGACTATTTGGATAAAAAAGAACATAGATATAGAGTAACTGCTCAGGGCTATTGGTAAGCGAAGCTGCGGGGACGGTTCTGGCGCTTCCAGTTGTATCTTTACTTTGGACGTGAGGCGGGTGAAGATGAGGTTTCGTAAATTACGAAGAAATGTCCGTAAACCCGGCAGGTTAAGGGGTTTTAGGCGTCTCAGAAATCGGATTGTTTGGAAGCAATCCCTTTTGTACGCAGCCTTAATCGCCTTCATGATGGTTCTTCTGCCGGCCTTGATGGTTAATCTCATCTCAAGGGAAACAGATCATAAAACGATGGATATGGACAGTGCCCGGGAAACCCCCGATTTACACCTGGAGTTGGGGGAGGAAACCTTCCTATTGAACGTGTATGATGCCCGGCAAAAAAAGGTGGTAGAAATGAACCTGGATGAATACCTGGTGGGGGTGGTCGCAGCGGAAATGCCGGCCGGTTTTCACGAAGAAGCCTTGAAGGCCCAGGCCGTCGCCGCCAGGACCTATGCCCTGCACCGTACGCGCCGGTTGGGAGGGCGCGGGTGCTCGTCACACCCGGAAGCGGATGTGTGCACCGACAGTACATGCTGCCAGGCCTGGGTCGGCGAGGCGGAGATGAATGCCAAATGGCCTGCGGATGCGGCAAAGGCCTTCCGCGAGAAAATAGTGCGGGCTGTCCTGGCGACCCGGGGCGCCGTGGTCATATCCGGGGAAAGGCTTGCCCAGACCCTATACCACTCCACCTGCGGCGGCATGACAGAAGCAGCCGGTTATGTCTGGGAAGGCAGCAATCCCGATTACTTGCAAAGCGTTCAGTGTTCTTACTGCCGTCATTCAAAACACTACCGGAACGAACTAACCTTGGAGCTGGCCGACTATGTGGCCGCGCTGAAAAATGAATCGGGACTTCTCCCCGTGCTGAGCAGTGAAAACGCTCCCCACATGGAAGTGGTTCGCCGCAGTCCCAGCGGCAGAAACCTGCTGGTACGGCTGGGGAATCCGGGTAGATTGTTCCCCGGGACCGAAGTGCGATGCCTGCTGGGTTTGCCGTCAACTCATTTCCAGTGGCACCTGGATGAAAACCGTATTATCTTTGAAACCAGGGGATTTGGCCACGGGGTCGGGCTCTGCCAGTTTGGAGCAGACGGAATGGCCGCAGAAGGGAAGCAGTTTGAAGACATTCTGGCTTATTACTACCGGGGCACGGCCATTGCTCACTGGTCTACCCTGTTCCCGGAAATCCAAAGCCAGGATACTAATACCAGCCCGCAATAAGAGGCGTGCCGGCCCGGACCACGGTTTTTCCCAGGACCTCATCGTACCTGAGGGCCAGGTTCAAGTTTATGCGCATGTCTTCTGCCTGCAGGTATTCTCCCAGCTCTGGTAAATACCCCGTAATGCTGACCATGTTTTCATCTTTCACACCTTGTACCTGGTTCCCACCTAAATCCCGGGCCGCTTGATAAGCCAGGGCTTCCATTGTTTCCAGGGCCATTTTTGTATCCACATGACCCGTTAAGCTCACCGAAAGGCTGCTTGAAATGGTGCGGGAGTCCAGAAGGGCAAGGAGTTTACCGGCCAGAGATTCCAGCGACCTGGCCTCTCCCGTTTCCCGGATAACCACCAGCAGGTGCAGCGGGGTTTTCCCCTCCTGCTCCATGCGCTGCAAAACCAAATTGATATGAAACCCCGGGGCGATCGTTTTTTCTCGTTGGACAGCCCGGAAAATTGATTCACACGATTCTGGGTACTTTCCGGACAAAAAATTATCCTTCATTCCAACCTGGCCGGGTCCCAGTTCGCCGGCAATGAGCCCAAAAAGCTCATCGGCTTTTGCTTCCAGTTCGTCCCCTGAACAAAAACTGGAACAAGGCGATAGCTCGGCCCAGTAATGGATTTCACCTTGAACGATCCGGGCCCCCGTTTCGTTCATGACCTGGTAAAGCGCCTGGTAGGAATGCGCTTCCGCAGGAGCCTGTCTGCCGGATAAAACAAGAATTAGACCATATGATAATAAAACCAATAAGCCGGCTAAAGAAATGTTCCTCAAGGCTCTCCCCTCCTGTTTCGGTTTCCAGATATTATGGTCCGAAAGGAGGGCCTTTATACCTTAGAGGCAGCACATTGTTCTTAAATGGTACTTCCAAAGGCAGTGCTCTCTATCTGTAACACAAAAAAGCTGGCAGTTTGCCAGCTCTCTGTAGAATTAAGCGGTATTATGATCAGGTGTATGGCCTTTTTCAGGACATTTCCCTGCGGGATTCCAGGGCCCGTGACATGGTTAGTTCATCGGCGTATTCCAGGTCCCCTCCCACAGGAAGCCCGAAACCAATCCGGGTAATGCAAATGCCCAGGGGCCGGACTACATCAGCAATGTAGTATGCCGTGGCATCCCCCTCCACATTGGGGTTGGTGGCAATAATGATTTCCCGGATCCCCCCTTTTTTAAGCTGCTCCAGGAGGGTTGGAATTTTCAACTCTACAGGACCGATCCCTTCAACGGGGGAAAGGGAACCGTGCAGCACAAAATAGCGGCCCCTGTACTGGCCGGTTTTTTCGATCACCAGGATGTCGCGAGGTTCCTGAACAACACAGAGAACGGTGGCGTCCCGGCGTCCATCCCGGCATATCGCGCACACCTCCTGCTCCGTAAGGTTTTGGCACCGGGAACAGGCCCGGATTTTCCTCTTGGCTTCCACCATGGCCCGGGCCATATCCTCAACTTCATCTTTCTCCATGGAAAGCAAGAAAAAAGCCAATCGCAGGGCGGTCTTGGGGCCGATGCCCGGCAGCCGCCGAAAAACGTCCACCAGTTTTGTCATGGATGGTGAAAACAGCATCCGGTTTGTTCACCTTTCAATTAACCTGGACAGGGCGTTTCCCCACCCCAGGTTGCTTTTTAGAGCAGGTCCTTGGGAAGACCCAGACCGCCAGTAATTTTTTCCATTTCAGAGGAAACCATTTGCTCTGCTGCACGGATGGCTTCGTTTATCGCACTTATAATCAGATCCTGGAGCATTTCCACATCGTCCTCTTTCAGGATCTCGGGGTCGATTTCCAGTTCCATGAGCTGTTTGCCGCCGCTAACGACAGCTCGAACGGCCCCACCACCGCTGGTGGCTTCCACCGTGCGGTTGTTGAGTTCCTCCTGAAGTTTCATGATTTGATTCTGGGCCTTTTGCATCTGCTTGAGCATTTTTCCCATTTTGCCGTTGGGCATTGGTGATGTCTCCTTTCGTTAATATAGAAATGGCGTTTCCGTCCCCTAAAACGCTTCTTCGTCTTCGCTGCTTTCATCCAGCATTGGTGAAGCGTAAGACCAAAATTCCAGGGAATCCATGGAATCTCCGTTGGTCTGGATCAGCTGCCCGTTAAACAGCTCCAACATGTTCTTCATGTAGTAATCATCCTGCTGGCTTTTTTGCGTTTTCCGGGCTTTTTGGGCCAAATCCGTTCCGACATTTTCACTCAGGCCGCCGATCTGCGGGTTGTCGGTCGGGGTACCCGTTTCACCGGCAGGTGAAATTTCATTTTCTGCTGCCTCGTGGACGACGAAGCGAAGTTCCACCGGGGCTTGCAATATCTCTTGAAGCAGCGCCGATAGAATTCCCCTGTTTTCCTGGTCTTCCAGCCGTTTTATCAGCACCTTGCCGGCTGAGGGTGAAACACCCAGGGTAAATATGCCTTCTTTCCAGGAAAGGGGCACCGCTTTGGTCCACGACAGGTAATTCTGCAGGTATGTGGCCTGGGTTTGCCTGCGCTTTTTGAGGCCGGGCAGGACCTGCTCAAGCCACACTTTTTTCAGGTCAATATCTTTGACATCCGCTATCTCCCTGGGAGCCTGTTGGGGCGCTGTTGGCGTCGTGTTTGACGGCGTTTCTTGATTGTTATCGCCTGATTTACCCTGGACTGGCTGTTCACTATCTTTTTGTCTTTGAAGGGAATCTCCCGGGAAGGTAAACCCTGCGCTGTCCTTCTCTGTTTCAGGAGGGGGCAGGGAATAGATAATGTCGCCCGGGTCTTCTTCGGAGTTAGGAGATGGGGGGGTAAGAGGTTTTTCTTCATGGCCGGCTTGTGCCAAAGAAGCAGCCGCTTCCTCTTCTCCTGCAGCAACGGTCAAGGGTTTTTCTCTCTCCAGGGGCGGCCGTTCTTCTCGCGTTTGTTCGGGTTGCACAGGCGTGCCTGACGATTCACCCAGGCCTGTTAGGAGTCCAGCTTTTAAATGGAGCTTTTCTTCCAGTTCTTCCAGGCGGTTCAACAGGTCAGCAGGGTTCAGGTATCGGCGGAAACGGTATATCCGAACCAGCCTCAAGAAAGCCAGCTCAAAGAGAAAGTGCGGTTGAGAAGCGCCTTTTAGCTGGTAGGTCAGTTCCTGGATGGTTTCCAGCATTTCCAGGATGACCTGGTGGTCCAACCGGCCGCGATGCTTTAGAAGATAAGGTTGGAGTGCAGGCACATCGTCCAGGACACTGCTCTCCTTTTCTCCCACTTGAAGTAAAATTAATTTGCGCAGGTAAAGAAGCATTTCCTTGAGGAAACGGTGCAGGTCTCGGCCTCGAAAGACGATATCCTTTATTTCAGCCAGGCCCGACTGGATATTTTCTTGAATGACACTTTCAAAAAACCGGTATATGGCTTCCGGCGAAGCCAGGCCCAAAATATCCAATACCTGCTGGTGTTCAATCTTCTCACCGCCGTAGGCGCGACACTGTTCCAGGAAACCCATGGCATCACGCAGGGAGCCTTCAGCCTGGCGGGCCAGCAAAAAAAGGGATTCGTCGTCGATGTGAAAATCAATGGCTTCGGCAACTTCACGGAGTCGCCCGGCAACCTGCCGGGTATCCAGCAGGTGAAAATCGAACCGCTGGCATCGAGAAATAACCGTTAGCGGTAGTTTATGGGTTTCCGTGGTCGCCAGGATAAATACAACCCGGGGCGGGGGTTCTTCCAGGGTCTTGAGCAGGGCGTTGAACGCCTCATTGGTCAGCATGTGGACTTCATCGATAATGTAAACCTTGTAACGATACTGGGCTGAGGAGTAGCGCACTTTTTCCCTCAGCTCGCGAATTTCGTCAATCCCACGGTTGGAAGCCGCATCAATCTCCTGCACGTCCATGCTGCGGCCTTCGGTTATTTCCCGGCAAAAATCGCATTGGTTGCAGGGTTCCGCCTGGACCCCTTCCCGGCAGTTTAACGCCTTGGCCAGGAGCTTGGCCATGGTGGTTTTCCCGGTCCCCCTCAGGCCGCAAAAGAGATAGGCGTGGGCAACCCGGTCGCCTTGCAGGGCGTTTTGCAGTGTGCGGGTAACGTGCTCCTGCCCGACCACATCGGAAAAAAGCTGGGGGCGCCAGCGGCGGTAAAGGGCGGTGTATGATGATTTCAAGGGCGAAACACCTCGACTGTTCAGTAATCGATAGGGCTTTGAATGGGTCCGCTTAGGGTTTCACGAAATGGAGACCCTAAAAAGAGGAAATGACTGCCTTTTGGTCGAAAACCAGGTAAACAAGGGCATGCCGGCTTTCTACCGTAAAGGGAATGTTAAAACTCCATTTATTACTATATCACGAATCATTCGCGATGCCAAATTGATTTTCCTGCAACGAATTAAAGGAGGAGAAAAAGTGAAAGCTGACGCTGTTTACATTCTGGATTACACAGCATTGGAAGCTTTATGGGGCCTAAGAGTCGGACAGAAAACCGTTGAACACATCTTCCAGCAAGCCCAAAAACAGCATCTGGAAATATATCTGACGGTCATTGACCTGGGAAAGGCGTACCGGCGGATGGTTCGGGAAAAAACGAAACAAGCTACCCATGAAGCCCTGGAGAAGCTGGAAGAAAGCCCTGTAAATACCGTGGTCATTAACAAAAAAATCGCCCTGGAGGCGATGGACGCAGTGATGGATTATGGGTTGGATGAGTCGGAAGGGTTTGCCTGCGCCATGGCGGTAATTACCGAAGGGACCCTGGTCACCTCCAACCCGGCAATGGACTCCATAAAAGATGAGTTGGAAGTGCTCTGGCTGACGGAATAAAAAAACCAGCCAACAACACTGGTTTAATAAATAAAGATTTTGGTCGTGCACCTGCCTTTGACCTAGCTTCCCAGGCGTTACCCGGGCAGTTTGCTCGACCCCAGCACTCCTATGGCACCCACAAGGCACCACTTACCGCTGCTTCCTTCCGGACCTGACGGGGTTCATGGGCTTGTGCCGCACAGGACCAGGGCGTCAACACCACTTACCCGGGGCAGGCCCTGCAAAGCTAAGGGCCGGGGGCAGGAATTCAACCCTGCTATAGCGGGTTGCAGGTTCAGGGCACCGCTACCTCCCCGTCTAGCACGACCAAATTTTAGACATAAATGGCGGAGAGAGAGGGATTCGAACCCTCGATACCCCGGTAGGGGTATACTCGCTTTCCAGGCGAGCGCCTTCGTCCAACTCAGCCATCTCTCCGCGCAGGACAATGATAAATCCTATCCGTTGTAATCCCTATTGTAACGCATAAATGCTGTTTTGGCAAGGCCGCC
>SKMY01000192.1 GCA_007120815.1 Syntrophomonadaceae bacterium
AACCAGTAGAAAGAGTCAACACCAAGGACAACACACCAGCCATTATCCATGTTGATATTGTCCCAGGAGATAAGATCAAAATAACCCTGGCTCCAAAAGGCGGTGGCAGTGAAAACATGAGTGCCGTAGGGATGCTCAAGCCGGCCCAGGGAGCGAAAGGTCTTGTTGATTTTGTGGTTGACACCGTAAGTAAAGCCGGCCCCAACCCCTGCCCGCCAATCGTTGTCGGTGTCGGGTTTGGAGGGACCTTTGAAAAAGTGGCTTACCTGGCGAAAAAAGCGCTGCTGCGCCCGCTGGGGGACCCCAACCCAAATCCGTTTTACGCGGACCTGGAAAAAGAAATGCTGGAAAAGATTAATAATTTGGGTGTGGGTCCTCAGGGTTACGGCGGTAGATTTACGGCTTTGGGTGTCCAAATTGAGGTTTTCCCCTGTCATATAGCCAGTATGCCCGCTGCTGTCAATATTAATTGCCATGCGAGCCGTCATAAAGAACGGGTCATTTAATCCTAGAAAGGAGGTAAATGATTGATGGAACCAAAAAGAATCAGTGCGCCATTGACAGATGAGATGATCATGAATTTAAAAGCGGGCGACAACCTGCTTATTTCAGGTGTGATATACACCGGTCGAGATGCTGCCCATAAAAAACTGGTTGAGCTCCTGGAGGAAGGTAAAGAATGGCCGGTTGATTTGCAAGGCCAAATCATCTATTACGTGGGCCCGACCCCTGCCAAGCCTGGGCAGGTCATCGGTTCGGCCGGCCCAACTACCAGCGGTCGGATGGATTCCTATACCCCTGCTGTGCTGAAGAACGGCATTAAAGCTGTCATTGGCAAGGGGGCACGTGATGAAGCCACACGGAAAGCATTCCAGGAATACAAGGGCGTATACCTGGGAGCCACAGGCGGTGCAGGTGCCTTGCTGGCCAAGCGTATCAAGGAATCAGAAGTTGTGGCCTATGAAGAGCTGGGGCCGGAAGCCATTCGCAAGCTGGTTGTGGAAGACTTCCCAGTAACGGTGATTAACGATGCCCACGGCAATGATCTTTATGCAGAAGGGCGAAAGCAGTTCGCTAAATAACAAGCTAAAGATGTTTTTTAATGTTTGTTATCATGAATAATACCAAAAAAGGAGTTGATTGTCTTGAATAAAGATGAACTGTTAGCAAAAGCGCATAAGCCTGCCCAGGATGCCATGATACTGCACCCCTTTTACCAAGGCAAGGTTGAAGTGACATTGAAGTGTGCTGTGCGGGACTACAACGATTTTGCCATTTGGTACACACCCGGTGTTGCCGCACCCTGCAAGGCTATTGCTGAAAACAAAGATGAGGTCTACAAGCACACCAATAAAGCCAACTTTGTCGCCGTGGTATCCGACGGAACCCGGGTTCTCGGTCTGGGCGATATTGGTCCCGAGGCGTCAATGCCTGTAATGGAAGGTAAAGCCCTTCTCTTTAAATACCTGGGCGGCGTTGATGCATTCCCAATTTGCGTCGATACCAAGGACCCCGATAAGCTGATCGAGTTTGTAAAAATGCTGCAGCCTTCCTTCGGTGGGGTAAACCTGGAAGATATTGCTAACCCCAAATGTTTTTACGTCCTGGACCGCCTGAGAGAAGAGTGTCATATTCCTATCTTCCACGATGACCAGCAGGGAACGGCCTGTGTGACCCTGGCAGGATTAATTAACGCTTTGAAGATTGTCAAAAAAGACATGAAAAAAGTCCAAATCGCCATGATCGGCGTTGGAGCCGCCAACGTTGCCACGGTACGGCTTCTCCTGGCAGCCGGTGTCCCTTCTGAAAATCTCGTCATGTGCGACAGTGTGGGTATACTGCACAAAGGCAGGACCGATATAAAGGAAACCCACCAGGATAAACTCAAGATTATTGAAATTACCAATAAAGACCAGAAAAAAGGCGGCATTGCAGAAGCCATGGAGGGTGCCGATGTTGTAATCGGCCTTTCCAAGCCCGGACCGGATACCATTAAGAAAGAATGGGTTCAATCCATGGCCAAAGACGCCATCGTGTTTGCCTGCGCCAACCCGATTCCGGAAATATGGCCCTGGGAGGCAAAAGAAGCTGGAGCTGCTGTGGTGTCCACCGGGCGTTCCGACTTCCCCAACCAGGTGAACAACTCCCTCGGATTTCCTGCAATTTTCCGCGGTGTTCTGGATGTTCATGCCTCTACCATTACGGACACCATGTGTATTGCAGCGGCTGAAGAACTGGCAGCCTGTGCAGCAGAAAAGGGCTTAAACCCTGAAGAAATCCTTCCGACCATGGACAACTGGGAAGTATTTCCCCGGGTCGCTACAGCTACTGCCATGCAGGCCATAAAAGAAGGGGTAGCCCGGCGGGTTCTCAGCAGGGATGAAATTTACAAGATGGCCACAGAAAAAATCAAAAGAGCTCAAGACCAGACCAAGCTGCTCCAGGACAATGGGATTGTTCCCATGCCGCCTGTAGAGTAGTCATTGAATTGAACGAAAAGGATCTGGAGTGATGGCTGGAAAGGTAGGGCACAATCTTGTAAGCTTTTCCAGCCATCCCTCGTCCTGTTTGAAAAAGCATTGTAAAAACTTTAGTGGCTGTTTCACGCACAAAGCTTGAAGGAGGTAAATAGTAAATGCCCCAAGTAGAAATGGTAGACATTTATATCATGGGCAAAAAATACGCGGTGCCCGAATCGCTAACGATCATGGACGCCATGGAATTTGCCGGCTACCAACTCAAACGTGGTTGCGGCTGTCGGGCCGGTTTTTGCGGCGCTTGCGGTACCGTTTATCGGATAGCCGGGGATTATGAACTTAAAGTCGGTCTTGCCTGCCAGACGAAAGTTGAAGCGGATATGTACCTGGCACAAATTCCATTTTTCCCGGCAGTAAAAGGTGTATATAACATCGATGAATTAACACCTACGGCCGCTTCCCTTTCCAAGTTTTACCCGGAGATTTACAGGTGTATCGGATGCAACTCGTGTACCAATGTTTGTCCGCAAGATTTAAACGTGATGCAGTACGTTGCTTATGCACAAAGAGGGGATATTGCCCGCTGCGCCAGTGAATCATTCGACTGCGTCATGTGCGGCCTTTGTGCTTCACGCTGCCCGGCACATATTGCCCAGTACTTTGTAGGGATTTTGGCCCGCCGCCTTCACGGAAAGCATGTCTTGCCCAAGGCCGGTCACCTTCAGCAGCGGTACGAAGAAATCCAGGAAGGGAAATTCGATGCCGAACTGGAAGACCTGATGAAAAAAGATATCGAAGAACTTAAATCCCTGTACAATAACCGGGATATAGAATAATAGATGATTTTTTGGCTCGTATATTTATACGGAAGGAGGGCTTAGTCCTGGTTGTCTTGAACCAGGTAAACCTTTATGTATACACCTCAGATGAAAGAATTGATCAAAAAGGTTGAACAGACACGCCCCCAAAGAGTGGGTGTTCATTTCCCCAGAATGAGCCCGGAAGATAAACAAGACGTTTTAAAAAACTATCACCCGGATTTTATTGAGTCGGGCTTTAGTGAAATAACCGTGGGGGTCAATAAAGGGGATCGGGTTCCACTGGAACTGGCCGAACTAATTGATGCCCGCAGTTTTATTGAAAACGTGGAGCTGGATCTAGACAAATATGATTACGACGTTGATGTGCTGGTTATCGGAGGCGGGGGGGCTGGTGCTTCCGCAGCGCTGACCGCTCAGGAGAAAGGTGCAGATGTCTTACTGGTAACCAAACTCCGCTTTGGTGATGCCAACACCATGATGGCCCAGGGTGGAATCCAGGCTGCAGACAAACCCAACGACTCACCATCGATTCACTATCTGGATGTCATGGGTGGCGGCCACTACCACAATGTTCCCCAACTGGTCCGCGCCCTGGTCAACGATGCGCCCGTTGTCATCAAGTGGCTGGAAGAGCTGGGAACCATGTTCGACAAAGAGACGGATGGGACCATGGTGACCAATCACGGCGGCGGGACTTCCCGAAAGAGAATGCATGCCGCCCGTGACTATACCGGTGCGGAAATTATGCGCACCCTTCGAGATGAAGCCCTGAACCGGGGTATCAAGGTGATAGAATTTACCACTGCAGTAGAATTGCTGCTGGATGAGGATGGAAAAGCCGGTGGCGCTGTTTTATACAACCTGGAGACGGAAGAATACCAGATTTGCCGGGCGAAAAAAGTGATTTTTGCCATGGGTGGTTCCGGGCGGCTGCACTTCCAGAACTTCCCCACTACAAACCATTACGGCGCTACAGGGGACGGATTGATTATGGGTTACAGGGCTGGAGCAAAACTGGCCTTCCTGGATACCATACAATACCATCCCACCGGTGCTGCTTATCCTTCCCAAATCCTCGGTTTGCTTGTGACCGAAGCGGTAAGGGGTCGGGGAGCTACATTCTTAAACATCGACGGTGAACAGTTTGCTTACCACCTGGAGACAAGAGATGTTGCATCCGCTGCCATTATCAGGGAGTGTAAAGGGCGGAAAAAGGGAATCACAACACCCACGGGGATGGTGGGCGTGTGGTTGGATTCCCCCCTCATTGAGTTGATTCACGGGGAAGGCGCTGTGGAGAGAATGCTTCCCGCCATGGTAAGGCAGTTTGGCCGATTTGGTATAAACATTTCCAAAGAACCCATGTTGATCTACCCCACCCTTCACTATCAGAACGGCGGTTTGCTCATAGACGAAAATGGTGAAACAAACATCGAAAACCTGTATGTGGCTGGTGAAAATGCCGGCGGTATTCACGGCCGCAACCGGCTCATGGGCAACTCGCTGCTGGATATTTTGGTCTTTGGTCGCCGTGCCGGATACCATGCGGGGGAAACCTACAAAGACGTCAAACTGAAGAAGTTAACGCTGGAGCATGTTGATGCGTATCATGCTGAGCTGGAGCAAAACGGCGTTGATACGGGCGGCAGGGTATCGCCCATGATTTTACCGCGATATACTCACCAGGAAGTCCTGGAAGCGGCAGGTGCCGAATAAAGGAATCACGAAGAATACGAATCACGGGACGAATCACGGGACGAATCACGGGGACGTACCTATTGATTCTTTCTCAACTAACCTCGAATCACGGGGACGTACCTATTGATTCTTTCTCAACTAACCGAAATAAATACGGGGCTGACCCATCTTTGGGTCAGCTTTTTTTGACGAATCACGGGGACGTACCTATTGATTCCGAAGGAATTTAGGGAAAATTTTGTTCATTTGAAGGAGATATTACACAGGAAAAGGAATAGAGGAAGTATACTGTACAACTTACTAATTAACTAATGGTAAGGAGGCTAACCACACATGGAAAGCGCACTGCATGGCATTAAGGTCTTAGACCTGACCCGACTTTTACCCGGGCCCTACTGTACGCTTATTCTGGCGGATCATGGTGCAGATGTCATTAAAGTAGAAGCCCCTGGAGACGGTGATTACATGAGAAAAATGGGCCCCATGGTCGATGAGGACAGCGTCTTTTTTTGGCACCTTAACCGCAATAAAAAAAGCATTTCATTAAACTTGAAAACCCCTGAGGGAAAAAGCATATTCAGGCAGTTGGTCAAAGAATCCGATGTTTTGGTGGAGAGTTTTCGACCGGGGGTAATGGATGCCCTGGATCTCGGTTATGAGCAGCTGCGCCAGGTTAACTCGCGCTTAATTTTCTGCGCGATATCCGGTTACGGTCAGGAAGGCCCTTACCGTTTGAGGGCAGGCCATGATATTAACTACACCAGTATTGCAGGTGTAAATGCCTTAAGCAGAGGAGAAGAAGAGCCCCCTGTTGTTCCAGCGATACAACTGGCGGATATCGGCGGCGGATCCCTCTGGAGCTTGATAGCCATTTTAATGGCCTTACAAGCCCGCGGGCACACAGGGAGAGGGCAGTTTTTAGATATTTCGATGACTGAGGGCAGTATGGCCTGCCTTCCTTTACAATATGCCGAATATTTTGGCAATCAATCGGTACCGCGGCGCAACGAAGGGCTTTTGTCGGGGTATTATGCCTGTTATCATATTTACCAAGCCAGGGATGGAAAATACGTGAGCCTGGGAGCCCTGGAAGCAAAGTTCTGGCGTACCTTTTGCGAGTCTGTTGACCGTCCCGGGTGGGTTGAGCTGCAGTATTCGTCCGGGAACGTTCAAAAAGAGTTAAAGAAAAAAGTAGCAGAACTCATTGCTGAACGGACCAGGGAAGAGTGGGTGGAATTTTTTTCTGGATATGACGACTGCTGTGTAGAGCCGCTGCTGGAACTCCACGAAGTGGATGATCACCCGCAGAATAAATATCGGGAATTTTTCCTGGAGGTGCAGCACCCCCACGAAGGTGGTACAATGAAGCAAATGGGATTCCCCTGCAGGTTGTCGGATACGCCAGCCCGCTATGCAAAAAATCCCCCCAGGTTTGGTGAAGATACCGAGGCAATTTTAAAAGGCCTGGGGCTGTCTCAAAAGGAAATCGAAGACTTTAAAAGAAAAGGGGTTATTTAAAAATTTAATGATGCAGGAATTGTTAGGAAGAACATCGAATATATATTGAGAAATCTTTGTATTATTATGAATAGTATAATAATTGAAAGGAGCAACGATAATGACTGAACAAAGCAGGGATTCGTTATTTGGAGACTCTAAAATCTTTCAACCTCCGGATTCTTTTAAGGACAAAGCACTGATTTCTGACAAAAAAATGTACGATGATGCAAAGCAGGACCGCCTGGCCTACTGGGCTTCCATGGCTGAAAACCTGGAGTGGACAAAAAAATGGGAAAACATCCTCGAGGAAGAGGATGCTCCTTTTTACCGGTGGTTTACCGGTGGAACGTTAAATGTCAGCGTTAACTGTGTGGACCGGCATACTCGGACTCACCGTAGAAACAAAGCTGCTCTTATTTTCGAAGGAGAACCCGGTGATTCCGTTACGCTTACCTATCAACAGCTTTACCGGGAAGTCAACCTCTTTTCATCAGGCCTAAAGAAAATTGGTGTAAAAAAGGGTGACCGGGTTACTATCTACATGCCGATGATACCAGAAGCCATTATTGCCATGCTGTCCTGCACCCGTATTGGTGCAATCCACAGCGTGGTTTTTGCAGGCTTTAGTTCGGACGCATTAAAGGATCGAATCGTGGATGCCGAATCGAACATTGTTATTACAGCCGATGGAGGGTACAGGCGGGGCAAAGTCATCCCTTTAAAAGACAACACGGATGAGGCTGTAAAAGATTGCCCCACCGTTGAGAAAGTGATTGTAGCCAGGCGGGTGGGGAATGACATCAACATGGATGAACAGCGCGACGTCTGGTATCATGACTTGATTAAGGATGTTCCCGATTACTGCGCCCCTAACGAGATGGACGCCGAAGACCCCTTGTATATTCTTTACAGCAGCGGCACGACGGGTAAACCGAAAGGAATATTACACACAACTGGTGGTTACCTGGTGGGAGTTCACACCACGTTTAAGTATGTTTTTGATTACCGTGATGAAGACATATTTTGGTGTACTGCTGATATTGGATGGGTAACTGGCCACAGTTACATTGTTTATGGGCCCTTATCCAATGGGTCGACAGTACTTCTTTATGAAGGGACACCGGACTATCCGGAGCGAG
>SKMY01000196.1 GCA_007120815.1 Syntrophomonadaceae bacterium
CGTCGCCCGGACGACTGCACCCAAGAGCCGGTTTTCCATACTAGAATTTCGCCAGGTACTTGTTCACTTCCCACTCATGGACCGCTGTGCGGAAACTGTCCCATTCGATTTTCTTGGCTGTATAGAACCGATCCCAAATGTGTTCGCCTATGGCATCCCGCATGACCTGGTTTTGCTCCAACTCTTCCAATGCTTCCATCAGGTTTCCGGGCAGGCTGTCAATATTACGGTTCTTCCGCTCCTCTTCCGTCATTTCATAAATATTGCGCTCTTCCGGTGCCGGTGGCGTCAGCTTGCGCTTAATTCCGTCCAGACCGGCTTTGAGCATAACGGCCAGGGCCAGGTACGGGTTGCAAGAGGGATCCGGGCTTCTAACTTCTACCCGGGTGCTCAAACCCCTTCGGGCAGGTATCCGGATAAGAGGGCTTCGGTTTCTCTGAGACCAGGCCACGTAGACAGGCGCCTCGTAGCCGGGAACCAACCGCTTGAACGAATTCACAGTCGGGTTTGTAATAGCCGTAAAGGCCTTAACGTGTTCAATAATCCCCGCTATATAGTTCAGGGCCACTTCGCTTAATTCATATTGGGCATCCGCATCGTAGAATGCGTTTTCTGCTCCGCGGAACAGGGATTGGTGGGTATGCATTCCAGAACCGTTAATTCCAAATATTGGCTTTGGCATAAAACTGGCGTGGAGGCCGTGCCTTTGTGCCACGGTTCTAATCACCAGGCGAAAGGTGGCCAGATTATCTGCGGTCGTCAGGGCATCGTTGTACTTAAAGTCTATTTCATGCTGTCCCTGGGCTACCTCGTGGTGGGATGCCTCCACTTCAAAGCCCATATCTGACAGGGTAAGCACCATATCCCGCCGGGCGTTTTCTCCCAGGTCTGCGGGAGTCATATCAAAATATCCGGCCTGGTCATGGGTTTTCAGGGTTGGACGACCCTCATCATCAGTATGAAAAAGGAAAAATTCCGCTTCCGGCCCGGCGTTCATGGAGTAACCCATCTCTTCCGCTTCAGCAATGACTTCTTTGAGCCGTCCCCGCGGGCAGCCTGCAAAGGGGGTACCTTCAGGGTTAACAACATCGCAAATCAGGCGAGCCACACCACCTTCTTTTGGTCTCCAGGGAAATGTTACAAAAGTATTCAGGTCGGGCTTAAGGTTCATATCCGACTCTTCAATACGCACAAACCCCTCAATTGATGATCCGTCAAACTGGATCTCGCCATCTAACGCTTTTGGCAGCTGGTCTGCCGGAATGGCGATGTTTTTTAAAACCCCGAAAATGTCGGTAAACTGGAGACGGATAAATTTTACGTTTTGTTCCTCGACCATCCGAAGAACGTCCTCACTGGTGTAACCCATGAAAATCAACTCCCTTTTGGTTATTGAATATAAACAAAAAACACCCCCGAGGGTTTCTAAAAACCCTTAAGGGGCGCCATTGCCCACAGAAAAATATATTCTTTTGATTAACCGGCACTATTTCCCGGCTATTATGCGTTCCGCATATTTCTTTAACGGTAGACGCAGGTCCATGCTTTTCTTTTGCAAAAACCGATATGCGCTTTGTTCGTCTATGGATAGTTCCTTCATGATGATCCCTTTGGCTCTCTCAATCACAGTTCGCGATTGGAGTTTGTTTCTGAGAGATTTAAGCTCTGTCACGAGCTTTTTACGACGAACATACTCTTGGTAAATCACTTCAATTACGGCCAGTAAAACACTGTTTTCTAGAGGAAACCTAATGATGGGAGACGAAATCCCTTCGGTCTTATGGAAAATTCCGCGATTCGGGCTGTCTTTTGAAATCAGCAGCAAGGCTGCCAGGGCTTCTTCTTCGATGATGCTTGCCGTTTCCAGGACATCCCCTTTTAAATCCAGGCTTAAGATGGTCAACTGGGGCTGAACCGTCCGTACCGTGCGTAAGAAGTGGGAACAATCCTTGCTTTCACCGGTGCAGCGTAGTCCTGCAGAAGATAAGGTTGATATGATGTGTTTTCGGTCAACTGCATTTGTTATGCCCAGACAGTATTCTATTTCCTCCAATCATGACTGCCTCCTCTTCGGCCTTCGTATCTTTATCATAACCCGGATTTTAGTTTTTGTCAATACTTTATGGGATATTTTTTCACTATGTGGAATTGTTTCGGGCGATGGGCATGCGCCGCCCGCTGCCAAAGGCCCGGGTGGTAACCCGAAGGCCAGGAGCGGACTGAAATCTTTTATATTCGGAACGATCGACCTTTTTAACCACGCTTTTTACCAGATCAACGTCAAAACCCAATGCCGTTATTTCTTCCATGTGGTAATTTTCTTCAATGTACAGGTGCAAAATACGGTCGAGTATTTCATATGGTGGAAGTGAATCTTGATCTTTTTGCCCGGGTCGAAGCTCCGCAGAGGGCGCTTTTTCGATCACCCCTGGAGGGATAAGCGCCCTTTCCGCCTGTTGGTTGATGTACTCCGCCAACTGGTATACCACGGTTTTGGGAACATCAGCTAAAACCGCAAGCCCACCGGACATATCCCCGTAAAGGGTGCAATATCCCACGGCGGCTTCTGACTTGTTTCCCGTGGTTAAAAGCATGCGGCGATCCCGGTTGGAAATGAACATTAACACATTTCCTCGAATTCGGGCCTGGACATTCTCCTCGGCCAGGTCCAGGTAGGGGGCTTCACCCTGGTTCAATAAATTCAGATAGGCTTCAAAAGGTTTTTCGATCGAAATGGTGCGCGTTTTCATGCCCAGGTTTTCAGCCAGTTCCAGGGAATCGCTGATACTGTGACTGGAGGAATACCGGGAAGGCATAAGCACCCCCAAGACGCGCTCCGGTCCCAGGGCTGAAACGGCCAGGGCGGCGGTGACTGAAGAGTCAATCCCGCCGCTTAAACCAACAACCACCTGTTCAAAACCGGTTTTTCCCAGGTAATCCCGTAATCCAAGAACCAGGGCTTGATAAACATAGTCGGCGCCTTCCTCAACGGGGTAAGTAGTCGCGCTTAACATTCGATTATGGGCCATCTTAATCCCCAAATTTCCTTCATCTTCCATTTTCCATGGGGTCTTACAGGTTTTGTCCAGCGGTAAAAACCGGGCCTTGGAATCGTTTAACTGGTTTATTAATAACCCCTCCTGGAAGGAGGGGGCCTGGATGGTATCTCCTTGTGCCAAACAAACCAGGCTGCTGCCGTCAAAAATCAGCTCATCGTTGCCGCCAACCTGGTTTGCATAAAACAAGGGGCACCGGTATTTACGCGCCAGGGCAGATAACATATTATGTCTATCCCGGATTTTCCCCAGGTGATACGGTGAAGCTGATATATTCACCAGGATGTCGGCACCCCGGCTAACCAGCTCTTCCACGGGGTCTTCCGGGTAAAGACGCCGTTCCCAGTAATCTTTGTCGTTCCACGTATCTTCACATATGGTTACGGCGATATGACGGCCATTCAGGCTCAACAGGTTTCTACGGGCTGCCGGGGTAAAGTAGCGGTGCTCATCAAAGACATCGTAGTTGGGCAGCAAGGTTTTGTGATGCACGGAAAGAATTTCCCCGTCCTTCATGACCAGGGCCGAATTAAACAGCTTTTCTTCTCGCCCGGATTCTCTCCAGGGGACCCCCAAGATAGCGGTTATACCCCGGGTATTTGGTCGTATCGCCTGGAGCGTTATTTTTTTTACGTCCCTGATAAACGCACTGTAGAGCAGCAAATCGCGAGGGGGATACCCTGTCACAGCCATCTCAGGAAAAACAACCAGGTCAACCCCCTCTTTTTTGGACTGCTCTATGGCTCTGGCAATTTTTGCTGCGTTGTTATTTAAATCGCCTATGGTAGGGTTCAGCTGAGCAAGGGCAATCTTCATTTCTTTTTCCCCTTTAGCATAAAATGGCGTTTCCGCTCCCCGGTACCGGTTCCGGCTTCTTTTCGATTAGCCTTGCTGTGGCTCTCTCTAGAATCACTACCTGCACCAGCTTACTTGCGCACCATCCGAATAACACCGCCCAGGCAGCTGGCCGCACAAGTTCCGCACCCACCGCACTGGGAAAGGTCTACCTCAAAGCGGTCGTCTTCCCGGGTTAATGCCTGGCGCGGACAGGCTTCCACACAGCTGTCACATTGCACGCAGATACCGCAGTGCAGGCACCGGTCGAATTCCTCTTCAATATCCAGGTCTTCTCCTACGGGCAGGGCTCGCTCCGGGTGTACGCAGGAGCGTTCCACGGGTTCCGTGATCTCGGGAACGTATTCTTCACCCTGCAGCAAGGCGTGAATTTCCTGGGCACAATGCCTGCCATGGCCGATGTTTGCCGTGACCAGTCCTAACCCGCAGGCGTCACCCACAACGGATATTTTCGGGTGGGCAGTCCTGAAGCTGATACGGTCACCTGGAACCTGGTAGAATCCCCGCTTATCCCGCTGCTCCTGGAGTTCTTTCGGCAAGAAATCCAGTGCCGGCTGTTCGTTGATAAAAACTAAAATGGTGCCGGCCGGAATCAATTCTTTGGACCCGGCACTATCCTTTACCCATACGCCTTCTGGGGTTGCTTCCTGTAGGAACAGGGGGTATCGGAAGGTGACGCCCAGACTTTCAAGCTTGCGTCTTTCCTCCGGGTTGGCCGACGGTTTTTGAATATCGATAACCGTTACGGTCTGAGGCCTTGTTCCCAGGTCAATTAAGGCTTCAATACCGTCTACTGCCGCATCCCCTCCGCCAACAACAACCACGTTTTCCCGAATCTCGGGTGGCGGGCTTTCCGGGTCCATCTGGTAGTTATTGTACGCTTTTAGAAAGTCAAGGCCGGGGGTGAGATGTTCTTTCCCTTCAACCGGGGGCAGAACCGGCTTGTGAGCACCCACAGCCACGATAATGTGGTCGTATTCGCTGATCATGTCCTCAAACTGCTCCTGGTCAACCCTGCAGCCGGTCATGAAATTCACACCCAGTTTTTCAATACGGGACAGATCATGTTCCAAATCCTCCAGGGGCAACCGGGTCCGGGATATGACCTGGTAGAGCTTCCCACCGGGGCGGTCGGCTTCATCAAATACGGTGACGGCATAGCCTTTACGGACCAGTTGATAAGCGGCGCTGAGGCCGGAAGGACCCGCTCCGATAACGGCAATTTTTTCCGGTTTTGCCGCTTCCTTAGGGGGAAGAAGCTCGCTTTTAAATCGGCGGGCGAGATCAGCGGTGCGTATAGGGAAATCAACCTGGGCCCGGGTGCAGCTCTCCATGCACAAGTGGGGGCAGATAAATCCGCAGCAGCTGTAACGAAAGGGAGTGACCTCGTCTAAAAGGGCCAGGGCTTCTTCGTTTTCACCGTGGCGCAAATGCTTCAAAAACCGGCTGGTAGGAACCCCCGCCGGGCAGGCGGCTTCGCAGGGAGATATTTTTTCCACCCGCTGGGGCTTAAGGCCTGTATCTACGGGATAAGCCGGATAGTAAAACCGGGCAAAAGGACGGCTCCCCGCGGCTTGAATTTTTACCAGACCGCGGTTTAACAGGGGGGAGGCCTCCAGTTGAAAGTGCCGGCAAAAGGCTTGGACATGCTCTTCGATCACTTCACGATCCCGGCGGCTTGCCTCACTTAGTGTGCCACCGATTCCCAGTAAATGCTCGGGAACTTCATATCCAAAGATGTAGATGGCGCCTCCATGGATCCCCGTTGCCAGGGTGCGGTCCGAATGACCGGTTACAATATCCTCTTCGTTGTTCCGGTTCAGGAGGATCAATAAACCACCGGCCATATATTCGCCCAGGTAATCCCCGGAAGTACCCCCGATGACCACCACGGGAACTTTTTCCCGGTATTCTTTCATGTGAATGCCAACCCGGTAGCCTACATCATCGCGGACAAACAGCTTGCCTCCCCGCATCCCGTAGGCCAGGGCATCGCCCCCCAGGCCGTGTACAATGATCTGGCCGCTGTCCATGGTGTTGGCGATAGCATTTTGGCCGTGGCCGTATACTTTCAGCGTAGGTCCATTCATGTTAAACCCCAGGTCTTCTCCCGGCACCCCGTAAATTTCCAGGAGCAGGTCTTCCTCGCTTAAGCCCGCACCCAGGTAGCGCTGCCCTCGAACGTTTTTAACAATAACATGCCGGGCACCTTCTTCGACGACCCGCTGAATCTGTTCATTCAACTGCCTGTAATAGACCCCCCGGGCGTCAATTTCTATTGGATTTGAATTTCGGTAAGTTTTATTCTCCGGCGTGCTGGATCCCAAGGATGGATAGTTCCCGCTCACTTAAGCCCACTCCTCTCAAAATTAGTCGGTTGCCCCGGAAAGAGCCAATGTCGTAAATGCCATTTAAACCCATAATTTCCTGCATTTCGTGGTGCCAGCCTTCGATCAGGTTGGCTATGCGCTCTTCAGCCCAGTCTACATCCAGGCGTTGGGATAGAACCGGGTCGTTGGTGGTAATTCCCCAGGGGCATTTGCCGCTGCCGCAGCGCTGGCAGGCATGGCATCCGCAGGCCATCAGGCAGGCTGAGCCAATGGCTACCACGTCAGCCCCCAGGGCAATGGCCTTCATTACGTCAGCGCTGTTGCGGATCCCGCCGGCGGCCACCACTGAGGCCTGGTCGCGTATATGCTCATCCCGCAGCCGCTGGTCTACCGCAGCCAGGGCCAGCTCAATGGGAATGCCCACATTATCCCGAACAATAGAGGGCGTGGCACCACTTCCACCCCGGTAGCCATCCAGGTAGATCATATCAGCGCCGGCCCGAACAACCCCGCTGGCAATGGCCGCTACATTGTGCACGGCAGCAATTTTTACACAAACCGGTTTGTATCCGCTGGCTTCTTTAATGGCATAAATCAGCAGGCGCAGGTCTTCAATGGAATAGATATCGTGTTGGGGTGCCGGAGAAATGGCATCACTGTGCAAGGGAATCATCCGGGTTTCAGATATACCTTCCAGGACTTTTTCCCCCGGCAGGTGACCCCCGATCCCCGGCTTGGCTCCCTGCCCGATTTTAATCTGGTAGGCCCTTCCGGCCCGGAGATACTCCTGGCTGACACCAAAACGCCCCGAAGCCACCTGCAAAACGACGCAGTCGCTGTACGGATACAGTTCCTTGTGCAGCCCCCCCTCACCGGAATACCAGAGCAGCCCTTTTTTCTGGGCCACCCGGGCCATGGCCACTTGAAGGTTTAAGTTGATGCTCCCGTATGACATGGGTGCAAAAACCACGGGCAAGCTGAGCCGAATAAGCGCGTTTTGGAAGCGCTGGATATCCTCTATTTCACTGATTGATTTGGCCTTTCTTCCCATGTAGGTAACCGTTTCCATGGGTTCTCTCTGGGGATCGATGGAGGGATTGGTCACCTGGCAGGCATTGAACAACATACGGTCAAAGTAATTGGGCACATCCGTATCTGCACCTAAGCCGGTCAGGGCAACAGCACCGGAGGTCGCTTGCAGGTGAATACGGTGGATTGCGCTGTCACTCCAGACACCGTGAGGCCTTAAGGCCATTTTATTTTCTTCTATTTGAATGGCTCCCAAGGGGCAGGTGTATTCACAGCGGTGACAGGCTCCGCAGGAACGCCCGTTGGCTACGGGAATTTTCTTGCCGGCCCGGGTATCC
>SKMY01000120.1 GCA_007120815.1 Syntrophomonadaceae bacterium
ATCGCCCCGGAAGTGACCATTTCCTACGGGATGACCGAAACCTCCCCCGTGGTGACCAAAACCCGGCCTACGGACACCCTGGATCGCAGGGTATCCACCGTCGGACGTCCTTTGGCCCACGTGGAGCTGGAAATCCGCGACGCAGAAACCGGCAAGGAAGTCCCCCGGGGCACCGTGGGCGAGATCTGCTGCAAGGGTTATGTGGTCATGAAGGGTTACTACAAGATGGAGCAGGCCACAAAAGACGCCTTTTATGAGGACGGGTTCTATCGTTCCGGGGACCTGGGGACCATGGATGAAGAAGATTACGTCAAGGTAACCGGCCGGTTAAAGGATATGATCATCCGGGGCGGGGAAAACATCTATCCCCGGGAACTGGAAGAATTTCTCTACACCAACCCCAAGGTGGAAGATGTGCAGGTTATCGGGGTTCCCAGTACCAAGTACGGGGAAGAAGTGGCCGCGTATATCAAGCTCAAGCCTGGTGAAAGCTCAACTGTGGAAGAAGTAAAAGAGTTTTGCCAGGGTAAGATTGCCCGTCATAAGATTCCCAAGTATATCGCCTTCGTGGAAGCATACCCCATGACGGCCAGCGGGAAAATCCAGAAATACCTTTTGCGGGATCAGGCGATGGAAGACTTCAGCTTGCAGGACGAAAGGCCCTCGATGAATGCCTAAATTTACTCCATGACACCGGAGATTCATAAAGTGCCAGGCGGTTGAAGGCTTCAACCTGAAAAAATAAAATGTAAGTAACGACTCAGAACTACTTATAAGGGAAGCTGTGGGGACGGTTCTGTCGCTTCCGAAGCGAAGCGGATGACCGACTTTTAGGGAAGGCGACAGAACTGTCCCCCTGCTTCATGATGATGCATGTGCAATCAAACAATGGCTGAGTAGTTACAAATGTAATATGAGGCCGGTGCGCGAGACGAGCCTTGAAAAATGGTGCCCGCAGCGTACTGCGGGCACCTGGATTTTATTCAAACAAAACAGGGGCAAATGCATGACTGAAAAAACCTCACAACTGCCCAAATGAGCAGATGGGCGGGTCAGAAGCCCTCCAGCGGGCCCGGACCGTTGCAAAACAGGCCTTTCAAGTCGGCATAACAGCCCGGCCAGCTGTGGCCAGCGGCTGTTGATTTTATTTCCTCCTGGGCAGGATTTTTGGATCATCGTATAGAACGTTTAAATATTGAAAATATAATTATAATTTTAAAGCTTGTTGTAAAATTGCTTTTATTTTTGCAGTATTATACTCGCTGTAATATATAGACCAGGGGTTATTTGTTGTTTGTCAAATTTCTAGACGGTCAGGAGGCCTTTTGTAATGAGAGAAACGGTTGTAGTCAGTTATGCCAGGACGCCCTTTGGAAGAATGCTTGGCGCGTTAAGCGGGATCCCTGCAGTTGAACTGGGGGCCATGGCAATCAAGGAAGCGGTGAACCGGGCCAATCTGGATGCGAACCTCATCGACAATGTGTTTATGGGCATGGTGGTTCCGGCCGGGACTGGCCAAATACCTTCCCGCCAGGCGACAATTAAAGCAGGTTTGCCTTACGAGGTTCCCTCGGATACCCTGAACAAGGTGTGTGCCTCCAGCTTAAGGGCGGTCAACCTGGCTGATTCCCTGATCCGGGCCGGTGATGCCGACATCATCGTTGCCGGGGGTATGGAAAACATGAGCCTCTGCCCCTACCTTTTGCCGGGAGGAAGAAAAGGGTACCGCATGGGGCATGGAAAATTACTGGACTCCATGGTTTACGATGGCCTGTGGTGTCCGTTTCACGATGTTCATATGGGGCTTCACGGAGAAATCGCCCAAAAAGAATTCGGTGTGACCCGCGAGGAAATGGACCGTTTTGCGTACCGGAGCCACCGTTTGGCGACCTCCGCTTTTAAAGAGGGACGCTTGAAAGAAGAACTCATGCCGGTCTCTATACCCCAGAAAAGAGGAGACCCCGTTGTCTTTGACCGGGATGAATCACCACGGGAAGACACCACCCTGGAAAGGCTGGCTGCACTGCCTCCTGCCTTTAGCAAGCAAGGAACCATCACGGCAGGAAATGCCCCGCCGGTAAACGACGGGGCATCGGCTCTGGTGCTGATGTCGCGGGAGAAAGCGGAAGAACTCGGCATCCGCCCCCTGGCCGCTATTGTGTCCCAGGGCATGGCCTCAAGAGAATCGGCATATATATCTACTGTTCCTTACTACGCCGCTGAAAAAGCCCTGCAAAAAGCAGCCCTCACCACGGAAGACCTGGATTTGATCGAAGTCAACGAAGCCTTTGCAGCCGTGGCCCTGACCTGCATGAAGCTGGGGAGTTGGCCGGAAGAAAAAATCAATGTTAACGGGGGTGCTGTAGCCATCGGTCATCCCATCGGCGCCAGCGGCGGGCGTATCTTAATGACGTTGATATCCGAATTAAGGCGCCGCGGGGGGACGTACGGCCTGGCTACCATCTGCAGCGGTGCAGCACAGGGTGAGGCCACCATCGTGAAAGCACTGTAGAGGATAAAACATATTCAACTCAAAAGGGAGGGCATTTCCATGCAGATCAATAAGATTATGGTTGTTGGGGCCGGTCAGATGGGTGGAGGCATTGCCCAGGTTTGCGCCCAGGCGGGCTATTCTGTTGTGCTGCGGGATATAGAGGAAAAATTTGTAGAAAAAGGGATTTCGGTTATTGACAAAAATCTGCAGAGGAGTGTTGACAAAGAACGAATATCCGCTGACGATAAGGCGGCGGTGCTGGGCCGAATTAAAGGCACCGTGGATTTGAAAAACGGCGCCGATGCGGATATTGTTATCGAAGCGATCATTGAACGGATGGACATCAAAGAACAACTTTTCCGTGCCCTGGATGAGATGTGCCCCCCACATGCGATTCTGGCCAGCAATACCTCTTCCTTGCCCATTACCAACATTGCCGCAGTGACCTCACGTCCCGATAAGGTCATCGGTATGCATTTCATGAACCCGGTCCCTGTTATGAAACTGGTGGAGATTATACGGGGCCTGGCCACCTCCGATGAAACGTACCAGGTCATCGAAGCGCTGACATTAAAGCTGGACAAAGTACCCGTAGAAGTGAATGATTTTCCGGGCTTTGTGTCCAACCGGGTTTTGCTGCCCATGATCAATGAAGCGGTTTACTGCCTGATGGAAGGAGTCGCTCAACCGGAAGCCATTGACAACGTGATGAGGCTGGGCATGAATCATCCCATGGGACCCCTGGCCCTGGCCGACCTCATTGGCCTGGATACCTGTCTTTCCATTATGGAAGTACTGCATGAAGGTCTCGGAGACTCCAAGTACCGTCCCTGCCCGCTGTTGAGAAAGTATGTGGCTGCAGGATGGCTGGGACGAAAAACGGGAAGAGGGTTTTACGAATACAGCTAAGGAGTGTGCTGCACATGGAGTTTAAGTTATCTGAAGAACATCAAATGATGAAAAAACTGTTTCGGGAGTTTGCGGATAACGAAATTGCACCTCATGCAGAGCATATCGATAAAACAGGGGAATTCCCCCGGGAGAATCTTCGCAAACTGGCCACAGAAGGGCACATGGGCATTCCCATTCCCGAAGAGTGGGGCGGTGCCGGCGCCGATTTCCTCACCTACATGTTTTGCCTGGAGGAAATATCCAGGGCCTGTGCCACCACGGGGGTTATCCTGGCCGTACACACGTCTCTCGGCATTTATTCAATTTTATATCATGGAACGGAAGAGCAAAAAAACAAGTTTGTCAGGCCCCTTTCCCAGGGAGATATGCTGGGTGCATTTGCCTTAAGTGAGCCTGGGGCAGGTTCCGATGCGGCCGCCCTGAAGACTCGCGCCCGCAAAGAGGGTGATCACTATATCTTAAATGGCAACAAGGTGTTTATTACCAGTGCGGGTGAAGCAGACGTTTATGTGGTTTTTACGACCATGGATCCGGAAAAAAGGACCCGCGGAATAACAGCTTTCCTGGTGGAAAAGGATTCGCCCGGCCTGTTAATAGGGGCCAAGGAAAAGAAGATGGGCTTAAACGGCTCGGCCACTTGCGAGCTGATTTTTGAAGACTGCCGTGTCCCTGCCGAGAATCTCCTGGGTGAAGAAGGCGGCGGCTTTAAAATTGCCATGTCCCTGCTGGACGGCGGGCGGATCGGTATCGCAGCCCAGGGGTTGGGGATCGCCCAGGCGGCCTTTGATGCGGCCCTGCAGTATGCCAAAACCCGGGAGCAGTTCGGACGGCCCATTTCGGATTTTCAGGCCATTCAGTTCAAGTTGGCTGACCTGGCCACCGAGTTGGAAGCGGCCCGCCTGCTGGTGTACCGGGCGGCTTTTCATAAGGATAAAGATTTACCCTGCACCCGTGAGGCCTCCATGGCCAAGGTTTTTGCCACGGATCTGGCCATGAAAGCCGGGATCGAGGCGGTACAGATCTACGGCGGGTACGGTTACAGCCGTGAATACCCTGTGGAGCGCTACATGCGGGATGCAAAAGTCACACAAATTTATGAAGGAACCAACCAGATTCAACGTATTGTTATTGCCAGGGAATATCTAAAATAGGGATACAATTGTGCTTAGCACTTTCTGCCATAATATCTTATCTAAAACATACTAATTTAAGGAGGAACGTGTATTATGAATTTTACCATGTCGCCGGAGCATGAAATGATGCGTAAATCCATTCGAGACTTTACCGTAAACGAAATTGAGCCCGGTGCGTCAGAAAGAGATGAAAAAGAAGAATTCTCCAGGGAGATATTTGAAAAGATGGCACAAATGGAGCTCACCGGTATACCGTGGCCCGAAGAGTACGGAGGCGCCGGGGACGACTACCTGGGCTATGCCATTGCAGTGGAGGAAATTTCCCGGGTGGATGCCTCCGCAGGGGTTACTCTTTCGGCCCACACATCCCTTTGCTCCTGGCCCATTTACAAGTACGGCAACAAAGAGCAGAAGAAGAAATACCTGACACCCCTGGCCCGGGGGGAAAAGCTCGGTGGGTACGGGTTAACCGAACCCTCTGCCGGCTCTGACGCTGGCAGCTTGCAGACCACGGCCGTGCTGGATGGGGACCACTATGTCTTAAACGGCAACAAGATTTTTATCACCAATGCCGATGATGGCGAGATCTACGTGGTATTCGCCTCTACCGACAAAAGTCAGCGGGCCAGGGGGATCAGCGCCTTTATCGTCGAAAAAGGAACGCCCGGCTTTTCTTTTGGAAAAAAAGAAAAGAAACTGGGTATCCGTTCCTCAGCCACCAACGAGCTAATTTTTGACGACTGCCGGGTTCCCAAGGAAAACCTTTTGGGGAAAGAGGGCGAAGGATTTAAAATTGCCATGACAACTTTAGACGGCGGCCGCAACGGCATCGCAGCCCAGGCCTTAGGCATCGCCCAGGGAGCCCTGGATGCGGCGGTAGACTACGCCAAAACCCGGGAACAATTCGGCCGGCCCATCGCCGACTTCCAGGCGGTTTCCTTTATGATCGCCGACATGGGAACCAAAATCGAAGCGGCACGGCTGCTAACTTACCAGGCGGCCTACCTGGAAAGTCAGAACCTTCCTTATGCCAAGGAATCGGCCATGTCCAAGCTTTATGCCTCTGATGTGGCCATGGAAGTTACCGTCAACGCCGTCCAGATTTTCGGCGGGTACGGGTACAGCCGGGAGTATCCCGTAGAACGTTTTATGAGAGATGCAAAAATTACGCAAATTTATGAAGGCACCAATGAGATACAGAGACTGGTTATTGGCCGCTACTTGCTGAAATAACATGAAGCTCAATACACTGCTGAGGAGTTGAAGGTCATGTCGGAAGGCCAAATAGGGCTGGTCATGGTTTACACCGGTGATGGAAAGGGGAAGACGACGGCGGCCTTGGGCCTGGCTTTTCGGGCTGCAGGTCACGGGCTAAAAGTTCTCGCCGTGCATTTCTTGAAAGGGCGAGATTATGGAGAAGCCAAGGCTGCCGAGATCTTTCCAAACTTTGATGTGGTCAAGGCGGGAAGAGAAAAATTTGTCAACCGGGACAACCCCGACCCGGAAGACGTGAAGCTGGCAAAAGAAGGGCTGTCCCGGGCGGGAGAAGCAGCGGCCAGCGGCCAGTACGACCTGATTGTACTGGATGAGATTAATGTGGCTCTAAACTACAACCTGGTTTCTCTCCAGGACGTTTTAGAGCTGATTGAAAAACGAGCACCCGGGGTCAACCTGGTTCTAACCGGACGGAATGCTCCCCCGGAAATACTGGAAAAAGCGGATATGATCAGTGAAGTTAAAGAAATCAAGCACCACTTTGCATCGGGGATAAAAGCAAGAGAGGGTATTGAATATTAATTAATAAGAAGCTGCTTTTTTACCAAGACCTACAGTTAGGTGGTGTGTTGTCATTGGATATTATTGAAGGATTGCTGAAAGGGGAGCGCAGGGCCCTGGCAAAAGCCATTTCACTGGTGGAAAATGAAGATCCCAGGAAAAGGGAAACCCTGAAACAAATTTATCCCCATACCGGCAAAGCATACGTTATCGGTTTTACCGGGGCACCGGGGTCAGGGAAAAGTTCACTGGTCGACCGGGTGGTCAAAGTGATGCGCAGCGAAGGAAAAAAGGTGGGCATTATTGCCGTTGACCCCACCAGCCCATTCACCGGGGGCGCCATCCTGGGGGATCGTATCCGTATGCAGGAACATACAGAAGACAAGGAAGTTTTCATTCGAAGCATGGGAACCCGGGGGAGCCTGGGCGGGTTATCCAGGGCCACCCGGGATGCAGCCCAGTTGATGGATGCCTTTGGTAAAGACATTGTCATCATTGAAACCGTGGGTGTGGGTCAGTCGGAAGTGGATATTGTGAAGAACGCCGATACCACCATCGTGGTTCTTACACCGGCTGGCGGGGACAGTGTCCAGACCATTAAAGCCGGTATTATGGAAATCGCAGATATATTCGTGATCAATAAATCCGATTTGCCCAACGCCGACCGGACCCGAACAGAAATCAGTGTCATGCTGGATCTGGGTGAACGAAAAAAATGGAGGCCGCCCATTGTCCAAACCATAACATTGAACAACGAAGGTACTGACCAGATGTGGAAAGAAATCCAAGGTCACCGGACATACCTGGAAACCGAAGGGCTCCTGGAAAAGTTGCGCCTGGAGCGTGCCAAAAGGGATATTGAAGATCATATCGAACACATCGTGAAAAGCAGGGTTTGGGACCAGGTTACCGATACCAACATGTTTGAAAAAGCCCTCGCACAAATTCATACCAAAAAAACGGACCCTTATACCGCCGCGCATCAAATACTGGAGCGGATCAGCCTGGACAATAAGAATTAATTAAAGGTTGAAAGGAGGTGGACTCGGCTTCTTCTGACTGGGGAAGCCGGGTTAAA
>SKMY01000113.1 GCA_007120815.1 Syntrophomonadaceae bacterium
ATATCCCCCAACATTTTTTGTTCATCGTTAAAGGTAAAATTCATGTCCTTTCTCCTCTCAACTGTTTTTTCAACCCTTGGTGGAGGCCAGGCACCGGTTTCACCCCTGGCCCCCAAACGCTTTCCTCTTACTCCGTTTTCATTTAAACCTAGGCGTTCATTGAAGGCCTTTCATTCTGCAAGTCGAAATCTTCTATTGCCTGGTCCCTTAAAAGGTATTTCTGGATTTTTCCGCTGGCCGTCATGGGGTACGCTTCCACGAACTGGATATACTTGGGTATCTTGTGACGGGCGATCTTGCCCTGGCAAAACTCCTTGACTTCCTCGACCGTTGAACTTTCACCGGGCTTCAATTTGATGTACGCGGCCACCTCTTCCCCGAACTTGGTGCTGGGAACCCCGATAACCTGCACATCTTCCACCTTGGGGTTGGTGTAGAGAAACTCTTCCAGCTCCCTGGGGTAGATGTTTTCTCCACCCCGGATGATCATATCCTTTAACCGGCCGGTTACCTTGACGTAATCTTCTTCATCCATGGTCCCCAGGTCCCCGGAGCGGTAGAACCCGTCCTCGTAAAAGGCGTCTTTTGTGGCCTGCTCCATCTTATAGTAGCCCTTCATGACCATATAGCCCCGGCAGCAGATCTCGCCAACAGTTCCCCGGGGGACTTCCTTGCCGGTTTCCGCATCCCGGATTTCCAGTTCCACGTGGGCCAAGGGACGTCCGACGGTGGATACCCTGCGATCCAGGGTGTCCGTAGGCCGGGTTTTGGTCACCACGGGGGAGGTTTCGGTCATCCCGTAGGAAATGGTCACTTCCGGGGCGATCTTCTCGGTGACCTGTTTCATAACCTCGATAGGACACGGTGATCCGGCCATGATGCCCGTACGGGAGTGCCTTAAGTCAAAGGTGTCAAAATCCGGGTGGCCCAGCATGCCGATCCACATGGTGGGTACCCCCTGGCAGGCCGTTGCCCTTCCCTTACTCATGGTTTCCAGGACCCAGCCCGGATCATAATATTTAACGGGAAGCTGGGTGGCGCCGTGGGCCACGCAGGTGGTGATGCTCATGGTCAGCCCAAAACAGTGGAAAAAGGGCACCGGGATACAGAGGCGCTCAGCATCGGTGTAGTTCTGGGCCTCCCCCACGTACCAGGCGTTGTTAATCACATTGTGGTGGGTCAACATGACGCCCTTGGGGAAACCGGTGGTCCCGGAGGTGTACTGCATGTTAAAGACGTCGTGGGGATCGCAGGCCTGCTGGTACCGGGCCAGTTCTTCGTCTGAAACGTCGCTGCCGTACTCCTCGAATTCTTTCCAGGTAAACATCCCCGGGTATTTTTCCTCTCCCACAAAAACGACATTTTTCAAAAAGGGTAGCTTTTCAGATTCAAATTTGCCCGGCTCTGAATCTTTAAGCTCCGGCACCACATTGTAAAGGTTTTCAATGTAGTTATTTCCTTTAAATTCATCGATCAGCACCAGGGTATTGGTGTCGGACTGCTTGAGCAGGTACTCCAGCTCGTGGGACCGGTAGTTGGTGTTTACGGTCACCAGGATACCGCCCATTTTTACCGTTCCACCGTAGGTGAAGATCCACTCGGGAACATTGGTACCCCACATGGATACCTTGTCACCCTTTTTGAGGCCCAGCTTGATCAGGCTCTTGGCGATCTTGTTGCACATATCCCGAAACTCAATATAGGACCAGGATTTTTCAATCTGGCTGTAATACCCGATGGCCTCTTTGTCCCCGTACTCCTCGGCACGTTGGTCCAGCAGGTCTCCAAAGGTAATCTCGAAGAAATCACCATCCGGCCTCTGCTGCTTTCCTACTAAAAATTCCGCCATGTTTTTTCCCCCTTTTTTTGAGTGATTATAACAGGTACTCCAAAGCTTGTATTATCTAAACTTTACAAATTTTCTCTTTTCGTGAAAAGACCGGGGGGGTTGCCCCCTCCGGCCCTTCCACGATGTTTAACCAACGACTGGCTTTAGTGCAGATCGTTGCAGTACTTCTGAATCGTATCCTGGGAAGGCGGTTTCGTCAACAGGGACACGATGATGAAGAAGACGATGGAAACCGGGATCCAGTACATCTGGTGCGCAATGGGAATGCTCTTATCCAGCCAGAACCAGTGAGCACTGCCGTGCACGCGAAGGGCATAGAGCCAGGAGTACATGGACAGCACAAAAAAGACCAGGATGGTACTGATGGCTGCCGCCTTGGTCGCCCTTGGCCACCAGAGCCCCCAGATAAGCGGAGGACCGGTAGTACAGATAATCACCACGAAGGCCCAGCCCGAAAGGTCGAGCACCAGGGCCATGGGGTTCAAGGAGAAGAGGAAGCAGACGAAAACGATAATGAAGGACCACAAGCGCAATGAGGACACGGGATTTTCGATGGCCCACTTGCTGCCGAGAACTTTCCCCATGATATCCCGGCCAAAGAGCACGTTGAGCACCATGATCCAGCCGGCTCCCGTCGCCATAGCGATGGCCATACCGCCGGCCACCAGGATTGCCATGAGCACCGGGCTTCCCAGGGACTCCAGGCCCGCCACCATGGAGTAGTCGGTAATGGCTACACCGCCTACCTGGTAAATCCCCTGGATTTTGGCCAGGATCTGCACCGCCGTTGCCGTTTCGGCATCCCGAAGGGGGTGCATGGTTTCCATGAGCACCCGGGCCGCGCTGCCGATCTGGATCAGGCCCCAGTACATGGCCCCACCGACCAGAACCGCATAGAAGCAGGCCCGTCGGGCCGACTTGATATCCATGGCGGTAAAGAAGCGGATAACGGTGTAGGGCATGGTGGAAAAACCGAAGTGCCAGATGAAGTAGAAGCTAACCGCCCCGGTCCACACAGACATAAGGGGGTGAGAATAAACACCCGGCGAACCCGGCAGGTGACCGCTTCCCGGCATGGTCCAGAAATTGGGGTTGTTGGCAAAAATAGCGTCGGCCGTGGCACCCATGCCCCCGTAATGGGCGTTAATGGCAAAGGCCCCGGCCAGGGCCGCCACGGTCATCACGATCCCCTGGAAGGCGGTGGAGAAAGAGGTGGCCACCATTCCGCCCAGGAAGACGTAGAACAGGATAACGACCCCCCCAATAATGATGGCTACCGTGTAGTTTACCCTTAGAATCGCCATCATGAAAAGCCCCATGCCCACCAGGGACAGGGTAACGTACGCCCAACCGCTCATGAGTACCGGTATCCCGGCAACGATCCGCATGAGTTTGGGGCTCTCGTAGCGGTCGGCATAGTAATCCGTAAAAGACACGGGCGCATATTTACGCAGGGGGGCCGCTGTCAGGAAAGACGCCAGGGGCAGCCCGCCGATGATTCCGATCAGCGCCCACCAGAAGGGGTAACCCAGCAAAAAGATAAACGCCGGCAGACCCAAAAAGCTGGCCGGGCTGAAATACGTCGCCGCCAAAGCAGAACCGTTAACAAAAGCGCCGATTTTCCGACCGGCCACGTAGTAGTCCATGGGGTCGGCAGACGCCTTCCTGGTGAAATACCCGATGCCGATAATAACCGCAAAGTAGATGATGGTTACAACAATAACAATAGGATCGACTTGTGTCATTATTGTTCAACCCCCTTCCCGGACTGCTCCAACTCCTTTTTCTTTTCCTCCTGTTCAGGAATCCAGAACCACATAAACGACACAATTAATGGGATGACCCAGAGACCGATGGTCAACCCGTACAGGTAGGCCGCCGGTGCTCCACCGATCTTCGTATAGTAAATAAAACCCGGGGTGCTCATCTCAATAATCCAGAAGACCAACGCATACCCATAGATAATGGCTATCCCCCACCAGAAGCTGGGATGTATACCTTTAAACAAGGTAGCATACCTCCTTAAAAGTAATAATTCCCCTCGCTTTTTCGAAACTTTCCTTTATTCTGAACTTTCATTAGATAATATATTGTAATCATTCAAGTATAAAAATTAAGAATTAATAATACTTTGCAAAGAAAAGGTTCGAAAAATACCTAAACAAATAAAAACATAATTGCACGATTGCTTTTCTTGTTTGACATGGCACCCCCCCTTCGAGTTTTTCCAGTTAACTTGATCACCTCCTTCAAGATAGTGTTATTGGAAACGTTTTCTATAACAGAATTTAAACCGTTCTTTTGCGCCTATAGTGTATGACCTTAACCTTCATGCCAATGATAAGCTTCCTTATTTTAAGATTTTTACCCGTTATTTTCTCGCGGCAAAATGATAAAACGGTAATGGAGTTCCGCAAAACCAAACATGGTAATGATAGGTATGCCTATACCTACAATAAACCCCCACAACATTTGGCGGGAAAGATCCAGGCCGAAATAATAGAGCAGCAAATTAATACCGACACCCAACAAAAAATAAGGCGTATACAGCTTTCTTTTTTTCATCATTTCCTGGTATATTTCTTTTTCTTCTTCGGAAACAAACTCGTAGCGCCGGATTTTACCCTTTTCCTGTACGTCAAGGGTTACTTTTTCCTCTTCTTCTTTCAGCTCTTTGCGTTCTTCGGCAGGCCTTGGTTTAATGCTTAAAATTCCGGAAGGTTTTTCTTTGTTGTCTTGCTTTTTCTCAACCCGGCTGCGGGCCTTCTTGCTCTTTATTTTTTTTGTTTTGGCGGTCATATTTAAAACCTCCGTGCAAAATAAATTGGTTGTACGTAAAGTGTACTCAGAGTAATTACAGATTATTCTTTTAATTAATTCTACTTAGTTTTGATTTTTCCTTTTTTAATTTAAGAAAAATATATAAATTTTTAAAAAAATCAATTATGTCTACTTTTTGACCTAGTCTGTCAATTTTTCTCTATTTTTGTTGAACGAAAAAACCATTACAACAATAGCGTGTAATGGCAAAATAAGCAAAACGCTCAACCACTGAAGTTATATCTATTCACAGGCACCATTCGAGCGCCACCGGCGTGAAGGGGATGTTTTTGGGGAAGGAAGCACCGGAACTTGCCCCCTGTTTAATAAAAAGTAGGCCCGGGGTTCTGTAAAAGCAGCGAGGGCCCGGACCTACTTTTTATTAATTATTTTTTGGTTAAGATCAGGCACGTCCGATAATATATCGCATGGGGTCCACTTCATTACGCAAAATATCCAACTCTTCCTGGGTTGGGGGTTCGCTGCTTCCCAGCTCAGGCGCCCAAAGAAGTTCAAATCCAGTATTTTCGATGACATCTTCCCGGGAGATGCCGGGGTGTAAGGCTTCTACCCGCATTCGCTTGGTTTCTTCATCAAAGCCCATCACGGCCAGGTTGGTGATAATTTTGTACGGCCCGGTTCCACGGGGTAGTCCGGCCGCTTCCCGGGCTCCTTTACCCGTAAGGTATCCCGGGCTGGTAATAAAGTCGATGTCATTGGTAAAGCGTTGTTTGTCCTGCGGCGTGATCATCATTGTTCTCCAGCACAGCGACGCCAAATCATTGGCACCACCGCTTCCCGGAAACCGAACCTTTGGCCTGTCATAATCTCCAATAAGGGTCGAGTTGATATTGCCATACATGTCTATCTGGGCGCCGCCTAAAAAGGTGTAATCCACCATGCCCCGCTGGCAGGTTTCCATGATCTCGGGCATGCTGCTGGCCACCAGGGCCTTGTGGAACGTCCTGGAATCGCCAACGGAAATCGGCATAGAAGGCAATATGGGGCCGATGCCACCCGCCTCAAAGAAGATCATCAATTTCGGCGCTACGGTTTTTTGAGCCAACATTGCCGCTGCGCAGGGTGCCCCGGTTCCAACGACTGCCGTGCTGCCATCTTCTATCGCACGGGCAGCCAGGCAAATCATCAACTCCATCCTGTTGTATTCCGCCATAGTCAAGCACCTCCTTATTAGCTTATTATTTAAGAATTGTTTTTGTCGTTGTTAATCATGTTTTCGGTCAACAGTTCCATGGCACGAAGTTCCTGTAAGCGCTTGATTCCTCCATTGACTTCCAGGTGCTCCCAGTGATCTTTTACGCCATAAATATTTTTCTGCAGGAAGGCTTCCAGGGTTCCTGGATCTTTTTCTGCAGCCAACCACTCCTTTAGATGGTCTTCATCACTGAAGTACTCGTACGCCATGTTAGAGGGGTACGCACCGTAGGGAACTTCGATGACGGCGTCAACCAGGTAATATGGAATGATAGTGCGATCCGGCTTTTGACGAATCTCTTCGTTGGAAATCAGCCGCTCAGTTGTAATAATCAGCTTTTTGGCCGCCCGGGCCAGGTCGTGATCAGAAACCGCGATACCGTCTATCTGGGCGTTGCCGTAGATATCACAGCGGTGGACGTGAATCACTGCTACATCGGGATAAAGGGCCGGCAGGGCAACATATTTTTGTCCCGTGAACGGGCAGGGCATTTCCATCGCGGCGCTGTATTTAAGCGTGTCTGTCCCGAACATATTTCGGGCGGGAATAAACGAAACCCCCATGGCAGCAGCCTTGTAACGCCAGGCCAGCGCGGCATTTGTCCATTCCGTGGGCTCCACTTCGCCGTTTTGAAAAGCATTGCGGGATACCTTGGATAACCCGCGGGCCTCCAAACCTACAATATAGGCAACATCACAGCGGTTGATACATTTTCCAGCAATTAATATCTGCATGTCGTGGGTGGATGTGTGGCCAGCAAAACCTAAGTCGCGCTTTTTCTGCCTTACAATTTCGTGCAGCAACGCTGCGGGAATTCGGTTTGTCCCAAACCCCCCAACTCCTAGATAGTCACCATCTTGAACGAGATTGGAAATTGCATCCTTGACCGTTGTAATTTTACTTACCAATTTCCTGGATTTGCCATGGAAAAACTCCCTGGCATCGTCGGCATCCGGGTTGGTAAAAAGCCGACGGGTTCCAACTTTTACATAGGATACATTTTTGTCACCTGGTACAGAGTAATCTGTTCCTTGAAATGACATCATTTCACCTCCTGGTTTATTTATGATTTTTGAGGACAAGGGGAAGCTTGGTCTAACTCATGCATTATAACTTTATACAAGCAAAAAACATGCCATCTTTAAAACTTCCGCTTGCCACCAAAATGTCGCCTTGATTAAGAAGTCTTATAGGCTAACCGACCTGATGCTGATGGCAATATCCATCAACGCGATGGCGATAAGCATCGCTTTGTGCCGAACCGTGTCATACCTATCTTGAACACCTGTTATGCAACACCCCAGACCAGATCTGTACATAACGCTGCTTGTAACCTTTTCAACTCCGAATCTTTACGCTCTAAACTGAAAATGCATTACCCCGGAGCAAAACAG
>SKMY01000028.1 GCA_007120815.1 Syntrophomonadaceae bacterium
CCCTTGGCATAAAGCAAGAGCGGAGTAGCTGTAATAGCCCCAGTTCCGGCCAGGATAAGTATAGTCCACAAAGAAGCGCCCCCCATAGCCCCCACCCCTCCGGTTTCCAAGTATAGTATATAGATCAGAGCAACCGGCATCACAATGAAGGTTTCCAGGGTCAGGCCGGTTATAGGACCCACACCGATCACCTTTTTAATCAAACCGTATAGTGCAAAGCTGCCAGCCAGGAAAAGGGCGATCCAGGGGAACCTGCCATATTGGATAGCCACAATTAAAACCCCCCCGGCTGCCAGGATTATCGCTAAAAGCTGCCAACGCGTAAGGGCTTCTTTAAACACTAGTACTGCCAGCAAAACCACAACCAGGGGATTGATAAAATAACCCATGCTGGCTTCAATAACCTGATCCGTATTAACAGCCATGATATACACAAACCAGTTGACGCTGATAATTATACCGCAGGCAAACATCAAGATTAATTTCCTCCGCTCGGAAGCAGCGGCGAGCATCGTTTTCCATCCTCCGGTGACCGCGATAACTAGACCCATAAATATAAACGACCAGAAGATGCGATGCCCCAGTATCTCCAAAGGCGGCACTGTCTGCAGCAGCTTCCAGTAAAGCGGCAAGAATCCCCATAAGACAAAGGACAAAGTGCCATACCAAATACCAGCCCGATTTCGGTCCCTAGCGGTTTGCGATTCGTTCATATCTTAAACCCCTTAAAGTGGCGATAATAACTCTAGTTTATAATGTTAAACATATGCTGGCAAGCTTTAAATTTTTATGGAGTACATTTGAATTATGGGACCAAAAAACCTTTCTTCACACCACCAGGTAAACTAAAACAGCGTTAATCAACAAAGCCGGCAGCAAGTTGCCAATCTTTAACGATTTAATTTGCAGCAAGTTCAGGCCGATGCCCACAATCAGCAGACCACCCACGGCAGAAAGCTCAACAATAATTGTATCGCTAAGAAAAAGGCTCGCCCAACGAGCCAAAAGGACGATGGACCCCTGGTAAACCAGCACCGGTAGGGCAGAAAAAGCCACCCCAATACCCATGGTAGAACCAAAAACAATAGAAGCTATTCCATCCAATGCCGACTTTGCATAGAGAATTTGGTGCCGTCCCATCAGCCCGCTTTCCAGGGAGCCGGTTATGGCCATGGCGCCTACACAGTATAGTAACGTCGTATAAACAAAAGCTCGCGCAATTTTGGACTGTCCGCCTCCCAAACTGCGCTCTATCATTATCCCCAGACTCAAAAGTCTTTCTTCAATCCGAAGTAACTCTCCGATAATACCGCCAAGCACCAGGCTGAATATCAGCAGCAGGACCTGCTGGCTCTGCAGTGCCATCTGCAAGCCGATGAGCAGAACCGCCAGGCCAATCCCCTGCATGGCAATCTCGTTAAAGCGCTCCGGAATAAGACGGCCAAGAATCACCCCGGCCAGGGCCCCAGTGATAATTGCTAATGCGTTAACCAATGTTCCCTGCAGCGTTCCCAGTAAAGTCAATTAGGCACCTTCCCTTCCAACGGACATGTGTATATATTTTGCGAGCCTCTCTATTCAGCCGTTTTGTGAGTGGAACGATCGGTTTCATGTAATGCTCTTTCAACAGCTTTTATTGCATGTATATAGGTTGTATCAAATAAGGGTATTTTTACATCCTCTTTTTTTAAAAGCAATGTGATTTCAGTGCAACCCAGTATTATTCCTGCTGCACCGATGGAAGACAACCCTTCAATAATTCGTATATACGCAGATTTAGAGTTTAAGTCAACCTTTCCCAGGCACAATTCGTCAAAAATTATCTGATGCACCACATCCCTGCTTTTAGCATCCGGTACGATAACATCTATTCCTTTCTTCTCCAACCTTTTTTTATAAAAATCCTGCTCCATGGTTGGTTTGGTTCCAAGTAACCCTACTTTTTTTATGTTTGCTTTTAATATTTCATCTGCAGTTGCATCGGCTATATGTAAAACATCAATGCTTATGGCTTCCTGGATCGGTTCAAAAAATTTATGCATCGTATTAGTACACAATATAATATAGTCAACGCCTGCCTTTTCAAGTGTTTTCGCAGCACCTATTAGCACCGGGGCTATCTTGTCCCACTGATCGGTTCTCATAAAGTACTCAATTTCCGCAAAATCAATACTATATAGTAAGCACCTGGCTGAATGAAAACCTCCCCGCCTGCACTTTATTTCTTCATTAATAAGGCGATAGTACTCTACCGTTGATTCCCAACTCATGCCGCCAATTAGGCCTATTGTTTTCAAGACAATCCCCTACCTTCTTAGCTGTAGTACCGATAAGTTAAAACGTTCCCGGAGTAGTCGCTATTAACCCTTCTGTTTTTTAATCATATAATAAGCTGCCAGCGCAATAGAAGCCACTTTTCCATGTGAGGGCTCATTTCTTGAAGTCAGTACGATGGGATTTGAAGCACCTAAAACCAACCCGGCCATGCGGCCAGAAGCAAAGAATATGATTGCCTTGCCCAGCAAGTTTCCCCCCTCAATATTGGGGACGAAAAGTAGATCGGACAACCCGGCTAATGGACTGTCTATGCCTTTACGCAACGATGCCTCATAGCTTATGGCAACATCAAGGGCTATAGGGCCATCAATAACAGCATCCTTGAACATTCCCTCTTGGCTGGCTTTTTTTAATTCAAAGGCATCAACCGTCGATTGTATCCTTGGATCAACCTTTTCGTTGGATGATAGAATTGCAACTTTCGGCCTGGATAACCCGATGGTATGTAGAAAATCAAGGGCATTTTCTAATATTGCACTTTTTTCTTCCAGGTTGGGCTTAACGTTCAATCCCCCATCTGTCATAAAAATTAAGCGATAATACCCGGGAATTTCGTATGCAGCTAAATGGCTTAGTAATTTACCTCTGCGCAGCTTACCTGATTTTAAAATTGTTTTTAAAAAATCCTTGCTGTTTACCATGCCTTTCATCAGGATATCTGCCTTCTTATCTTCTACCAGTTGAACAGCTTTTTGTACAGCTTCTAATGGATTTATAACGTTGATAATTTCTACTTCTTGCAAGTTCAAACCGCTGGTCATAGCTAAGCGCCAT
Organism: Syntrophomonadaceae bacterium; assembly: GCA_007120815.1. Next base: position 3,112 of record SKMY01000028.1, read on the forward strand.
ATTTTTTCTTCATGACCAATTAAAATGATATTTGCAACCTGCTCTTTTAGAGCTTCCCGTACGGCCTTCAGCACCGTTTCTTCTTCAGCTGCGGCGATGCATACCCTTTGTTTGGGATGTTTTCTGATTTCTTCAAAAACATGAAAAAAATTCTCAAATCCCTTCATGAGTCTATCACCTCTGATTAATGAACCTGAAAACAGGGAAGCTAAGATTTATTTAAATCGAGCACTACGTACACTTATCATTTAATTAAAAAACGATCTTATCCCCATTGCCCAGGCACAAATTGGACTGCGACATGTTACGTCCGGTTCCGGTCACTAACGGCAATCCAGCCTCCAGCATTTTTTGTATAGCAAAAATCCCCGTACAGTGATTGCAGCCGATTTGCTGAATATTATATTCTCCCAGGGTTTGAATAAGCCCTTCATGTGAGGAATCCCAATTATTAAAGGGAGATATATGAAGTCCACCGTAAATCCCGTAAATGGCTTCCTCACCGGCAATATGTTGACGAACATGCTCCAACACGTTGATAATGCCCGGATGGCAGCATCCCGTAACCACAACAAGGCCCTTATCCTTAACTCTAAAGACCAGGATTTGTTCCCCCTGGACACGAAATATAACTGGCAGATCAAGCGTAAAACAAGCACATCCGGGGAAGAGTGTACATATGTAGCCGGGCTTGTGTTCGACTACTTTACCTTTATGTCCTGCTTTTTCAATCAGCCTGTATGCTTCGGGATAAAAGGTAGAAGGAATATACAGGGGTAATTCTGGGTTGTATTTGCAGATAAATGGCAAGCCCCAATAGTGATCGAAATGTTCATGTGAAATAAAAGCAAATTCGATTTCACCGTTTTCTAAGGGGTTGATCAGGCCTTCTTCTTGAAATCTTTTTTCCATCCAGACCTCGTTCCACCCGATGTCTAAAAGAAAACAACGCCTTTCACCATTCAGACCTTCCGTTTCTATCAATGCTGCATATCCACCTCTATTGTCTCCATTAAATCCCTCTTTCACATCGCTGTCTGACCAGGGCATCTCGTACTGACTGGCCTCTAATCCTCCGCCGTTCTTTACATCGTTGAGAAAAACGGCAGTATTAAACCAACCTGTTTCACTAATGCATCGAATTGTAAGGGTCCTAAGCTCCCCGATGTCAGTTAGGCCCGAAGAAGAATATTTTTTTTTGCTCATTATTCACACCTTCCATCGTTTAAGCAATTCCGGAAAATGAAACGCCATTTTCACATTCTCATAAATTTCGCCAATCGTACGACCAATCCCTTCTGAGATAAAACTAAATGTCTACTTAAAAAATTGTCATTACTGTGCTAGAAATCTGGCATACTCAATGGGCTTTAAGTAGGTATCACTAATTAACTGCTCATCATCAATCAGTTTTACTGTTTTCTTTTGAGTTTTCCCGTTGGCTTCCAAAATCCAAGGTCTCCCCCGGATATCCAGGTAAAAATCCACACTGATATCCCCCAAATGGCCGTATCCTTTTTCCAGTACCATTGCAGCAGATATTGCAATTGATTTAATCATGGACAGCCTGGTATGGGTCAGACGATTATCTGCATGTACCAAATTATCCAGCGTCATTAATTCCGCTGCATAATTCGTTTTGTAAACCATCTTATTTGATACCCGACCAAACCCTCCACTGGTTTCCCACTGGCCAAAACCGTTTTTTTGAACCAGTATTCGAATATCATAAATGCGGTCACCTATCCTGTCAGCGTGAATGAATTCTTGCAGGATAAACCTCTTTTTTCCCCCAGTTAATTCTTCAAGTTTTTCCAATAATTCCTTTTCATTTGTTGGTGAATAAGCAGGCTTAACCGTGTAGTCATAAATATTAAAACCGTGATGAGCTATTTTTTCAATACGATAAATACCTTTGCCTAAATCACTTTTTCTGGGTTTTACTAAGATTGTTCTGTATCTATTGAGGCATTCCAGGAAATCTTGCTGGGAGTACCTCTGCGTATCAGGCAAAAAATGACGTACAGCGCTTTTTTTAAGGATTTGATATACTTTCCATTTGTCAAACCGGGTTACGCAGTTGAAAACCTTTCCCTTACCAATGATTTTCTCTAGTTGTTTGCTCAAGGTCTTACTGGCCGTATAGCATCGTACGTATACACTTTCTGGAAAGGGGAGGTTCTTGCTTTCAAAATGATCATTCTTCAGCAACAACCCCTTTATCATTTTCTCTTCCCAGTTAATATCCTTCGGCCTGAATAGAAATAACCTCACATTTAGATTCGCAGCTTGCTTTAATTCTTCGATGGGCTTAGCCCTGTTGACCAGGATACCGATTAACGGGTCATTGCACATATCGCATTTTGCCCCTTTCATGCTTTTATGGGTTTATTTCAGTTTATGCATAAATCCGAAAGATGCGATAGGCAATACAAAATAGAAGCCGGGTCCGCAGCACCATGGATATTTCTTGAGATTGAACGGGGGCGTATATAAACCGATGGCGATCTATTGATGTAACAACCGAACATATTGCTTACGCCTTTCATACACTGAAGTATCAAATTAGTAGGAGGGATATGTTTTGGCTATTTTTCTAAGTTGCAGTCAGGGATTTTGGGGAGCAAATCCTGGCGCCTGGGAACCGACAGGGTTCACCCCCGAGACGCCTTTTGTGGATGTTTTTGACCGTGTCGTTAACAATGACCCGACCTTAACCCTACTGGAAGCACTCAACTTAACGGGGCCGGGTGTTCCTGTAAACGTGAACGCCCTAATCAGAGAAGCCGTTGCAGCGGTGCTTAATGCGACCCATCCGGATTTGAATTACCCTCTCACAGAGGAACAGGTCGTACAAGAGTTTCAAAATGCATTTGATTCAGGAGATTCCAATATCATTGAAGCTCAAAAAGACAGGTTCGAGTTCTTCAACAGCCCTGTATTCCTGTGTCCACTTCCAGGGATCCCGCCAATCAATATCCAGTAAAGGTACGTTTTAGGGGGCAGGAAAAACCTTGCCCCCTTACTCATTCTCTGGGAAAAAGGTATGATATTCGTTAATTCTCCCGTACATCTTTCAATACATGAGAGGCCCTTAACAGAACACCTGAACAGTCCTGAGCGAATATTATATTAGTGTATTCGATCGCCAATTTGCAAGGAGAGAGCAACAAAGATGCCTTTAACACAGACACCTCTTCCCCCTCCCTCGGTAGGTGTACTGGTCAGTGAATTAACTGTTTACTATTTACTAAACCAGGCAACCATTCTACCCATACAGTACTTCGTTAAAGAAAATAAAAAACTCAAATTGAATTTGTTTTACTTCTCCGAAAGAGGGGTAAATCTGCGGGAACGTGATATTATTGGCCTTTACTGGGATGAGAAAAAAAATAAATGGCTGCCAAAAAAGTTTGTTTTCCCAGACGTGCTATACCTGAGGGGAGGGTTTAAGAATCAAGAAGATTTCCATGTCTTTAGAATTCTTTTAAGAAACAAGCGCGCTAAACTCATCAATTATCCAGGATTTTACAAATGTCATCTGTATCGGATAATTAAAAACAACCCGGCTCTAAAGAGCTGCCTGCCCGCCTCAAAGGTGGCTCAAAAGCCACAAGACATACAAAATATGCTGCTAAACCATAAGACCGTTTATCTTAAACCCGATAACGGCAGTTTAGGTAAATATGTCTTGCGGGTTGAAGCGCTTTCCAGTGGACACTATCTAGCCAGTTATTATAAGCACAGGGAAAAAAAACCGGTCTTCCACAGTGTGTACGGTTTTCAAGCATTGACAGAGGAAATCTATACGTTTTTCCACAAAAAAAGATTTATCATTCAACAGGCTATTGACCTGATAACATACGAAAACAGGTTAACCGATATGAGGGCCGAAGTGCAGAGAAACGGGCGAGATAAATTAGAAATACTGGGTATTTCTGCACGGTTGGCAAAATCCAACTCCCCCATTACCACCCATGGAGAAGCAGTCACGATAGACCGTTTTTTGAAAGAATATTTACGTTACCAAGATGAAAAAATTGAAGAGATACAAAGCAAAGTCAATACCTTTCTCTTCAGCTTGTACCAGTCTATTGAAAATAATTACGGCCCATACGCGGAAATCGGTATAGATTTTGCTGTAGATATAAA
>SKMY01000147.1 GCA_007120815.1 Syntrophomonadaceae bacterium
CCATGGTCCCCAGGTCCCCGGAACGGTAGAACCCGTCCTCGTAAAAGGCGTCTTTTGTGGCCTGCTCCATCTTATAGTAGCCCTTCATGACCATGTAGCCCCGGCAGCAGATCTCGCCAACGGTGCCACGGGGGACTTCCTTGCCGGTTTCCGCATCCCGGATTTCCAGTTCCACGTGGGCCAAGGGTCGACCAACGGTGGACACCCTGCGATCCAGGCTATCGGTGGGCCGGGTTTAGGTCACCACGGGAGAGGTTTCGGTCATGCCGTAGGAAATGGTTACTTCAGGGGCAATTTTCTCCGTGACCTGCTTCATGACCTCGATGGGGCATGGCGAACCGGCCATAATACCCGTACGGGAGTACGTTAAGTCAAACTTATCAAAATCCGGGTGGCCCAGCATACCGATCCACATGGTGGGAACCCCCTGGCAGGCCGTTGCCCTTCCCTTACTCATGGTTTCCATCACCCAGCCGGGATCGTAATACACAACCGGGAGCTGGGTGGCGCCGTGGACCGTACAGGTGGTGATGCTCATGGTCAGCCCAAAGCAGTGGAAAAAGGGCACCGGGATACAGAGGCGATCGGCGTCAGTGTAGTTCTGGGCTTCCCCCACGTACCAGGCGTTGTTAATGACGTTGTAGTGGGTCAGCATAACACCCTTGGGAAAACCGGTGGTCCCGGAGGTGTACTGCATGTTAAAGACATCGTGGGGATCGCAGGCTTCCTGGTACCGGGCAAGGACTTCGTCGGGAACGTCACTGCCGTACTCCTCGAACTCTTTCCAGGTAAACATCCCCGGGTGCTTTTCCTCTCCGGCAAAAACAACGTTTTTCAAGAAGGGCAGCTTTTCAGATTCCAGCTTGCCGGGCTCGGCGTCTTTGAGTTCCGGCAAAACATTGTACAGGTTCTCGATGTAGTTGTTGCCCTTGAATTCATCGATCAATACCAGGGTTTGAGTATCGGACTGCTTGAGCAGGTATTCCAGCTCGTGGGAGCGGTAGTTGGTGTTGACGGTAACCAGGATGCCGCCCATTTTTACCGTTCCGCCGAAGGTGAAGATCCACTCGGGAATATTGGTGCCCCACATGGATACCTTGTCGCCTTTTTTAACCCCCAACTTGAGCAGGCTTTTGGCGTCCTTGTTGCACATGTCCCGATATTCCGTGTAGGACCAGGATTTCTCGATCTGGCTGTAATAACCGATGGCCTCCTTGTCCCCGTACTCTTCGGCACGCTGATCCAGCAGATCCCCAAAGGTAATCTCGAAGAAATCACCATCTGGCCTCTGCTGCTTTCCTACTAAGAAATTCGGCTTAGACATTCTTTTTCCTCCTTGTTATTGAGTTAGTTTAAAATAAATCTGCTGTTGCAACCTAATACCCGAATACATAAATAAAACTGCCGAAAAAAACGATAAATAAGGCCACACAAATTGAGGCTTTTCTCAACGAAAAGCCCTGCATGATCTTAACGGTTTTCACCAAGGCGTAAATAAAAAGCGCCAGAGAGCTCAGGGCAGCCACCACCAAGGTAATTTGAACAGGGATAGTAAATACTGTCTTGGAATTCAAATAAGTGACAATTGAAACCAGCACCCCGTAGGGCAAAAACGTGTACCCGATGACAGAAAACAAGGAAAAAAACCGGGGTAAGCCTTTTAGAATCCGGCACATGGCCCAAAGCATCAGGGTAATTCCAAGCTGTGAAGCAACCATATACATATACCCAAACAAAACAAAGAAACTCAGGTAAAAGTAATTAAGTTCACCTATCAGGCTTTCCCCCCGAACAAAAAACATGGTCGCCCCGTAGATGAATCCGGCAGCAAAGACCAGGAAGCTGGAAGTTAGCGTAGGATTATTTTCTTCGATATCTTTGGCGACCTTTCCTTTTATTAAAATGATATCATAGAGGGCCTTGTGAACCATTTTAGTTCCTACCTTTCGTTTAGCGCTTTCCAGCGAGCTATTCTTTAGGCAGTTTTTCCGGGTGGCTTGGACCGTTCAGAAACTCGCCTGAAAAAACTGCACATATTTAACATTTTAACAAGGTACCAGCCTCAAGCAACGCCTAGAGTATGAATAACAAATGTGCATCGATAACGAATGAAACGACTTACAGTTACAACGCTTACTTTTTTGGGGAATGTGTTTTTCAGGCCAGCCGTGGGCTTTTTCAATAAGCATTTCGTTTCCTCTCGGGGACATTGGCGGCAGCTATGGAAATCTTGTTATAACTTCAACTATTAAGATTATAAGCAAAAAACATGCCATGTCTATAATTCCTGCTTGCTGCCAAAACATCGCCCTGGTTAGAGGCGTTACATGCTAACCGGCTTAAGGTGATGTCATTATCCATCAACTTGATGGCATTTTGCATTGAGCTCCTTTCGTTTAGCGGCTTCCAACGAGGCGTTCTGTTGGCAGCCTTTCAGGGGGGCACGGACCATTCATAAGCCCCCCTGAAAAACCGCTCATTCATCTAAGCTAATTTATATAAAACACGAACTACTAGCCAAACAACGCATAGAATACGAAGAATAGCATAACTAAACCGATAATAAACGGACCGACTTCGCTGTTATAGCGCATGCTGTTTTTAGGAATGTGTTTTTCAGGCCAGCCGTGGGCTTTTTCGATTAGCAAGTCCGTTTCCTCACGGGGGATGTTAGCAGCCAGCGACGGAATCCTGTTGGTAATCATGGAGACAAAAATGAGTAGCACAAAGGACAACGGCACTGATAGCACCCCGGGATAGGGAATGGAACCATAGGGGACGTTGGACCAGATGGGGCTCCAGGTAAAGCTGGGGTGGGCAAATTGTGCATTAGCGTAAATACACACGAACCCTCCAACTAACATACTGGAAATGACGCCGTACTTATTAGCCCCCTTCCACCAAATCCCCATAATTAACGGGGCCGTAAAGACAGAAGCGGAAACGGCAATAGCCCAGATAACACTGGCGAGAGCGAATGCAGGTGGATTGATAGTGACGAAAATAATGACGATGCCGCCGACAAAGCTGATGACAGGAGCGAAAACAAGCTTCTGCTTCTCTGTTAATTCCTTGTAGCTTCCTACGATATCGTGAGCAATACCCGTTCCGATAACAATCAACGCTCCGGCAGTGGTAGACAGCCCGGCTGCAAACGCCCCGGCCATAACCATGGCCAGCGCCCAGTCACCGACAAATACATCCGAGAGAATGAGCAGCAGCATGTCTGCCCGCACAGCGGCAACTTCAATCCCCTCCACGGTGGTCCAGAGCACACCGGCAAATCCGGATCCAAACGTTAACACATTAACAAACCCAATAAAGAACAAGCCTAAAAGAAAGCCATAGCGCCCTTCTTTAATGGTTTTCGCCGAAGCAACCCGGGAGAGGTAGTGAGGAACGGAAGCCGTGCCAAAGAGCATGGAGAAGAATACACCCTGGTACCACTTGATGTGGGCATATGGTGGGTAGAGGCGTTCAAAAAATATGGGGAATGCCTCCAGCATTTCCGGTACCATGTTTCCGTAACCCCAGAAAGGCAGATACCAGGCAGTAGCCCCCAGGGCATGCAAGATCGCCGTAACAGGTATAAACATGCAGACAACGCAGAGGGCGCCCTGCAAGGCCTGATTCCAGGTCACACCATACATCCCGCCGATGGTCACATAAATAACAACGACGATGCCCCCGATAAAGAGCCCGGGAACATAGGAAACACCCAGCAGCATTTCAAATACGTGGGCGATGGCCTTCATCTGGCTGACGGCATACATGATCATGATGAAGATCATAAATCCGACGGCGATGAGCCGGGCATACTCGCTGCGGAATCGCTCGGAAACGTAACCGGCAGCAGTATAGGTTCCCAGCCTTCTCAGAGGGCCGCTAAAGGAAATGATCATCACCAGGAATCCGCACATCCAGGCCTGGGACATGATGATCAGCTGAGAATGCAAACCCCAGATAAACGCCGTAAAACCGAGAAATGTGGCACAACTCAAATAAGCAGACACGATGGCAAACGCATTGGTTACCGGTCCAACGGAACGGCCGGCAAGGTAATACCCTTCTGCAGTTGTGGTACGGCGGCGGGCGATCTCACCAGAAATGATGAATATTGCGATGAGAAGAAAAAGCAGGATAACGCCACCGATAAAAATGCCTTCCCTTTCAAAGCCCATCTTTATACCTCCTCTACGTCTTTAGTGAGTTTTTCTCTTGCCGCGTCATTTTTATCAATCATTTTTAAGACGATGTATCCCAGTAAGATGGGCCCCAGCCAGTTAATGGAAAACTGGTACCAGTAAGGAAAAGGAAATCCCCAGATTGTTACATCCAGCAATTGTGGAAAAGGTAGCATAAAAACCACGCCCATGGCAATAACCATGACAAGGAGCACGCTAACCACTACAAGATTTCGCTCTTCCTTGTAAACGCGTTCCGCCTCCGCCGAGAATCCAAGCTGCTTGTCAGCAGGCGCATCTGAACCTGCAGGAATTCTTGGTTCAGTCATTAATTAGATCCCTCCTAAGTATGTTTTTTGAACACTACTGCATACCTTAATGATTATACTTATTGACTTTGACATGATCACCTCCCCGCAAGATCAAGATGATGTTTAAAGTTTAAATTACACCCCCTTTCCACGAATAATATATTTTACTTCAGTTTTATGATTGTTAAGCAATTTATTGTTCAAAATAATACTATATTTTTGCATCTGTAAATGTTCTGAACATTTGTCCGGCAGGCTGTGGCTGCTTGTTATGGCAAGCTACCTTGCTTTATAATTTAGCTTTATAAAATAAAAAAGAGGCTTCAATGACTAAACAATGAAAACCCCTTTTGTTCAAAGATCAAGCCAAAGGGCAACATGGCAACCATGATGACACCGCAAGAAAAAGGAATAAAAACTGAAATCCGTGTTTTTGTTTCGTCGACATGTTTTCTTATAAAACACAACAATTCTCCCTTAACCAGCAAATTAACTTCTCAGCTTTTGACAGCAATTGACAAACTATTGTGCACTTACAAATAATTAATAATTATTGCAAGATACATGCCATTTTACTGCGACCCCGCTGAAATTCGATGATTTGGGGGAACCATTGTGAGGGAAGCGCTGTTAAGAGCATAACGAAAACGATGCAGCATTGCATCCTTAATGTTGTTTAGCATCACACCCGTGACAGCGTTTTTCAAAGGGACGAAGAAGCCTTAATTTTTTGGAGTTTTCGAACTACAGTAGACTGGTCAATGCCCAAAACCCGGGCTGCTTTTCGAGTTGTCCTGTGTTTTTCCAGGGCTGTTAAAATGAGCTCCTCTTCCAGCCGGGATACGGCTTCTTTCAGTGTGCTGTCCTTGTTAAACTTAAACTTAAACTCCTCGTCGGAACCGGCATACCTGGACTTAAAATGCTGCGGGATCTGTTCCAACCCGATAACCGGCTCACGGGATAGAACAACCAGGCGTTCTATCAGGTTTTGAAGTTCCCTGACATTGCCGGGCCAGGGGTAGTCGATTAAGCAATCAATCGCTTCAACAGATATGCGCTTATTTAAGTTGTGCTCCCGGTTAAACTTGCTGATAAAATAATTTATCAGGGCCGGCACATCTTCCTTTCTTTCCCTGAGGGGAGGAATATTGATGGGCACCACGTTTAATCGGTAGTACAAATCTTCACGAAAATCTCCATCCTGGACCCTTTTTTCCAGGTCCTTGTTGGTTGCAGCAATCACCCTGACATCAAGAGAAACCAGCTTTGTGCCACCGATCCGCATGATTTGGCCGTCTTGAAAAACCCTCAGGAGCTTGACCTGAAGACTTAACGGAAGCTCGGCAATTTCATCCAGAAAAATGGTTCCTTTATTTGCCAGCTCAAACATGCCCAGCTTGCCCCGGCGATCGGCACCGGTAAAAGCACCCCGCTCATACCCAAATAACTCCGACTCCAACAGGTTTTCCGGTATCGCGCCGCAGTTTACCTTGATAAAGGATTCATCCTTTCGGTCGCTGGCCTGGACGATGGCATTTGCAATACCTTCTTTGCCCACACCTGATTCCCCGGTAATCAATACCGTGGAATTAACCTGCCCCACCCTGACAGCCAGGTCAAACACATGCTGCATTTTTGAACTGTGAACAATAAAGTCTTCCAGTTTAAGCTGACCGGAACGCAACCTGTCCAGCTCTTCCTTGTACTGCGCTGCCAGCTTATTTTTTGATTCGCTTTCCACTTTAAGTTTCATTAATTCCGTGATATCTCTCACGTTGGTTACCACGCGATCGACCTCGCCATTTTCTTTAAGAATAGGATTGCCGGTTATCAGTACATTTTTTTCTTTGTTTTTGTTATATATCTTATGCATAATGGTAACGGGTTCTTTTTCTTCCAGCACCCGGAGGGTAACAGAGTCGGAAAAGTAGCCTTCATCCACAAGATCCTGCATGTGACGCCCAACCACTTCTTCCTTCTTGATGCCTGTTATTCTTTCATAGGCCGTGTTCAGATGCAGGGTATAACCTTTCCCATCGGTGATCCACATGCCATCATAGGAAGATTCAATAATGGCATCCAACTCTTCCTTAATTTTCCGTTCTTCCTTTAGCTCTTTTGTGACTTGCTCAATATCGGATATATCCTGAAATACCCCAATGGCCCCAACCAAAACCCCGCCCTGATTATAAATCGGGGTTCTGTTACTGATCACCGTTCTGTTATTGATTTGCAGCTTTTGGGTCGGCCTGTTTTCTTCTGTTTCCAAAATTTCCAGCAAGCCGGTATTAGGAATCAACTTATCCACTTTCTGGCCCAACGCTTCTTCCAAAGTTACCCCGATAAAACGGGCGGCAGATTTATTCAAAAAAATAATATTCCCTTCTTTATCAATGGCCAGGATCCCATTGTATATCGCGTTAATGAATTGATCCAGGTCAATGCTTTTCTTAACCAAAAACCACACCTCCATGCGAGATATGCAATACTGCATCACTGCTTTGTTATATTAAACACTTTATAGGCCTTTTCCTTCTTATATAAAAAAATATCGTTAAGTTTTTTTAAAAAACATGACTTATCAGGCACCGTTGGGTCTAAAAAAACAAAAACACCTTGCGTTTCTTTTCTTTCAAATTTTTTTTCTTGACAAACGTTTTAAAAGGCAATGAAAATATTAGCAACCGGTTTTAAGCCGACCACCGAAGCCCCAGTTGATGATTTTTTGCATCAGAGATGCA
>SKMY01000283.1 GCA_007120815.1 Syntrophomonadaceae bacterium
GGGCCCCAGCGCCATTTCCATTGAAGGCGGCAAGATTACAGGGCTGGAGAGCAAAGAGTGTACCGCCGTTTTTGATGAAGAGGGGCGTTTCAGTCCCTGCTTTAACGAAGAAAACAAGCAGACAATTCCCGGAGACACCGTCATATTTGCCATTGGCCAGGCCTCGGAACTGGAAGCCATCAAAAAAGCAGGGCTTCCTGTAAATGAGCGGGGCAACCTGGTGTTTGATCCCAACACGCTCCTGACCCCGGTAGAAGGCGTTTTTGCCTGCGGGGAAGTGGCTGCCGGACCCAGCACGGCGGTAAAAGCCATGGCCCATGCCCGGGTAGCGGCCCTGGCCGTTCAACATTACCTGGATGGCAAGCCTTTCCTCAGCAACATGGTTGAAGAAGAGGAGGCCCTGCCCGAACTGGCAGCCGACGTGGCGGAAAACGTGAAAAAGAGCCCCAGGCTGGAAATTCCCATGCTGACACCGGAAGAGCGCTCCGATAACTTTAAGCCTATTGAAAAAGGCTACACCATGGCCATGGCTGTTTGGGAAAGCCGCCGCTGCCTGGGATGCGCTGCAGGTGCCCTGCGGATTGTAGAAAAGTGTGCCGACTGTCTGACCTGCCTGCGGACCTGTCCATACGATGTTCCCGTGGTTGGCCCTGAAGGCGGGCTGATCATTCGCGACCACCAGTGCCAGGCCTGCGGTCTTTGCCTGACGGTCTGCCCCAACCTGGCCATAGAATTCAGAACACCCTACATCATGGAATCCGAAGACCAGATGGAAAAGGCCGTAAAAGATGCCGTGGCCGCACGAAACGGTTCTCCAGCGGTGGCTGTCCTGGCCTGTGCCCTGGGGGCATACGCGTTGCCCGAATTTAATGAAGGGTTTGTGAAAAACAAGCCCGCCAACGTGGGCGTGGTAAAATTCCCCTGTATATCCAAGATCGACACCACCCACATCCTGAAAGCTTTTGAGTTGGGAGCCGACAGTGTCATCGTGGCCGGATGCTCCGAGGATGAAGTAGACGACTGCCCCTTCCAGAAAACCATGTTCTGGGCCCAGGGCCGGGTAAACCGGGTGAAGAACATCCTCAAAGAGCTGGAAATGGACGAAGAACGTCTGGCCCTCTGCAGCTTTACACCCGAAGAAGTAGGCAATTTCGGTGATGCCGTGAATGAAGTCATGCAGAAGATGAACGAGCTGGGTAAAAAATAAGTAAATAGAAAGCGAAGCGGGAAAAAAGGTTAAACGCATCATCAATAAGTGCTTTTGGGCTGCCGGTTTTACGGCAGCCCAAATTTATTTTCATGCCAACACCAGAAACGTGTTATGGCTGTCATGAACTTGCCCTAAAAGAACACAAAAAACAATATTACCAATATGTAGGTAACCTTGATGCTTGTGAATTTCTTCTCTAGAATGAATATATTGAAGTAGAGACTTTTCTATTAAAAAGGAGTGTTTCCATGAGTAACCTTGCTGCAGGCGTGAGAGGATTCTGGAGTTATCTCTGGCATCTACACCGGCAGGCCAAGGATATGATGAAGCTCAACTTCGCTGCGGCCATGTACGGTGGGAGCGGAGGAGAAGAAAAGAGTTCGGGTAAAGAAAATGACGATAATAAAGAGGAGCCGGAGGAAGAAATCGAGGTTGAGGAAATTATCCCCGGTGGAGACCCCGGGGAGCGCGGTGGGATGGATGTTGAGGACTACGGTCCCCGTCAAAAAATCGGCCTGTTTCTAGGGCCTGCGCTGTTTCTGTTTTTTTTAATTATCCCTACCCCGGAAGGGATGAGCATTGAAGCCCAGCGGGTCCTGGCCTCTACCGCATGGATTGCCTGCTGGTGGATCACCGAGGCGATTCCCATACCGGCCACATCACTCATGCCCGTTGTTTTGTTTCCCCTGACAGGGGCCCTTACAACAGGGGAATCCATGTCGCCCTATGCCAATCACAACGTATTTCTGTTCCTGGGCGGTTTTACCATCGCCGTTTGCATGGAGCGCTGGAATCTTCACCGGCGCATTGCCTTGAATATTATCAATGTTATCGGTACCAGCCCCACCCGCTTGATCCTGGGCTTTATGGTGGCTACGGCTTTTCTGTCCATGTGGATATCCAATACGGCCACCACCATGATGATGATGCCCATTGGTTTGGCTGTAATCTTGCAGGTGGCTGTTTTAGTTAAGGAGCGTGGCATTGAAGGGATCGATGTCCGTCAGGGAAGGTTCAATTTCGGCACCTGCCTGATGCTCTCCATCGGGTATGCGGCTTCAATCGGTGGTGTGGCCACATTGATCGGGACCCCACCCAACATCATTTTCGCTGGCGTAGCTGAAGAAATGTTCGGTGTGGATATCGGTTTTGCCCAGTGGTTTAGCTATGGACTGCCCATTGCTGTGGTGTTTCTCCTGATTGCCTGGGTATACATGACCCGCATCGCTTATCCGACCAAGTTAAAAGAAATACCCGGCGGGAAAGAAGTGGTTTTGGAAGAATTAAAAGGATTGGGTACGATTACCCGGGAAGAAAAGTCCGTTGCCATCATCTTTTTCTGTGTAGCCGTCGCCTGGATCATACGCTCTTTTGTGCTGCAGGACATTTTTCCCAACATCAATGATGCGGTTATCGGCATACTGGGCGCGGTCGTTACTTTCCTGGTACCGGTGAACCTCAAAAAAGGACAGTTCCTGAACAACTGGGATACCGCTGTCAAAGTTCCCTGGGGCATTCTTTTGCTGTTCGGAGGCGGGCTTTCTATTGCGGCCGGGTTTTCAGAAACCGGGCTGGCCCGCTGGATCGGCGAACGTTTAAGCGTTCTGGAGGGAGCCCCCATGCTGCTGATTATGCTGGCCGTGGTAGCACTGGTCATTTACCTGACAGAAATCACCTCAAATACGGCCACTACCTCCATGATGATGCCCATCATGGCAGCCATGGCCTCAGCCATGATGATCCATCCCTTTGCGTTAATGATAACCGCAGCAACGGCTGCTTCCTATGCTTTTATGTTGCCCGTGGCAACACCGCCCAACGCCGTTGTATTTGGAAGCGGTTATATCACCATTCCCCAAATGGTCAAGGCCGGAGTGTGGTTAAACATGCTTGGGGTCCTGGTGATTACGCTGTTCTGTTACCTGTGGCTTCCCGCCATATGGGGGATTGACGTATTCACCTTCCCCACCGGCTGGATGTAGTAATTTGCTTTAGTTAAGGGTGAAACAGCTTATAAAAGGCCTCAATAAATCATTACGAAAATGATAATAGCTCCCAGCCTTATATATGTCTGGGAGCTATTATCAGCCAGTTATTGCTATGGCAGTTCTAAGTAGCACTTCAATTATAAATACCCCGGTTCAACCCATCTATTATGGCGGAGATGACCTTGTTTGCTCTTAAGGTAGCCCCTGTATAACCATCGACATCGTATTCTTCTGTTACAATTTGACCGGGGCTATAGAGGTCTGTAAGAGTGCTCCTGATGTCAGTGCCTTCCAGGTAATCCAGCAGCATTTCGTGTTGTTCAGTTAGCCCCTGAATTATTTCATCGTCTGAATCCAGGTAGTCAATTCCGCCGTAAAACAGGTGACGAAAACCAATGTCGATAATAACATTATTTTCTAGGGCGAACTGGACATTTACCTGGTCATAGCCTCCGTCGGCGAATACTCCGCGGTATATACCGTCTTCAAAGCTTTTGTCAGGTAGCGGAGAGTAGCCCTCGACTACGTCGGTGCTGTAAACCCCCCGGTTGAGCGCATCTCTGAATGCCGAGATGACCTTATTTGCTCTTAAGGTAGCTCCTGTATAACCATCGACATCGTATTCTTCTGTCACAATTTGACCGGGACTATAGAGGTCGGAAAGGGTGCTCCTGATGTCAGTGCCCACCAGGTAATCCAGCAGTATTTCATGCTGTTCCGCCAGTCCCTGGATTGTTTCATCGTTTGAATTCAGGTAATCTTCCCCGCGATAGGCCAGGTGTCTGAACCGGGCGGAAGTGATCGTGTTATTTTCCAGGGAGAACTGGACATTTACCTGCATTTCTCCACCGTCGGAGAAAATTCCCCGATATGTGCCATCTTCAAAGTTTAATCCTCTTGTGGATGGTATCCAAATTCTATCAGGCTCTGGTGACTCTGCAGGTTCAGTATTCTCTTCATTACTTTCAATAGGTTCTTCTGTCTCGGGAGGTTCTTCGGTGGGCGCTTCAGGCCCTGGTCCACAACCCGATACTAAAGCTCCAATCATAATAAAAACTAAAAGAATCAACAAACTTTTTTTTGTCATCAAAATACCCCCTTGAAGAAAAGTTAAGGCTCAAAAGAGCCAGGACAATAAAGTTTAAATCAGTTAATACTTCACACATGAAAACAAATAACTTATATTTATTATACACTAATATCAACGGATTACAATAATATATTTTTGCAATTTTCCCTTTTGATTGAATGAGTCATTGAATAATCAAGTGAACAAATTAACGTTAAATATACAGTCAATGTAAGTGCTGGCCCAATTTTCATATACATACCAAAATATAAGGAACCTTTTTCCCGGTAAAACGTTAAATAATTAAGAGAGCTACAGAAGGGGGGAAACTCCGCTGGCAAAAAGCCCGGAGGAAAACATGAATAGGAAGAGAGTTGTGAAGCCAGGAGGAAAGGTTCAAAAGCAGCGCTGGATTGGCGTACTGGTAATTGTGGGGTTGCTGGTGTTATTGTTAACCGGCTGTGCTACCGCGCCAAAATATGCCGGTTTCCCAGACGCTTACGATGAGGCACCGGCCATGGCGCCTGAAGAAAGAGGCATCGATGCAGATGACGTTGCATTTAACGCTTACCGCCCGGGCGAGGTGGAAGCCGCCCAGGCGCGCCGCTACATTATCCGAAATGCCCGGCTTTCCCTGGTCGTTCAGGATATCGATGAAGCGGTTGGTCAGCTCCAGGAAGAAACCGGGCGGATGAATGGCTACGTGTCGGCCCTGGATATCTACACCATCTCCGATGACCGGAGGGCTGGAAATATTACCCTGCGCATCCCCGAAGAGCGTTTTGACCAGGCCCTGGAAACCTTTAAAGCGATGGGGAGAACCAGAAACGAACAGTTTGACACCGATGACGTCACCCGGCAGTACATCGACATGGAGGCGCGTATTGCCAACCTGGAAGCCCAGGAGCAGCGCTTGCGTGAGCTGTTAGAAATCGCTGAAACCGTTGAAGATATTCTCAAGGTGGAAGCCGAACTGAGCCGGATTCGGGGTAACCTGGAAGCCATGCAAGGGGATTTTAAGTATCTGCAGGAGCGCGTCCGCTATTCCACCTTCCAGATTCGCCTGGAAGAACGTGACCCCCGTACCCAGGTTGTCACCGATGGCGGGGGATCCTGGGAGAGGCTGGGCGACCTCTTTATGTTAAATGTCAACCGGCTCGTCCAGGGCGTTTTTGATTTTATTATCTGGTTTATCGGGTCTTTACCGATATTAATTCCGTTGGGTGGCCTGGTATTCCTGGGCTGGAAACTCATCGTGCGCCGTAGAAATAAAAAACGCAAAAAGCAGGAAGAACAGAGTGGGTAGCGAAAAGGTATACTTTGAAAAACCTGTCCGGCAGGTCAAGTTAATTGAGCGGTTAAATCGTTTCGCTGCCCGGGTTCAAGATGATCAGGGTAGAGAGTTGATGGTGCATATACCCAATTCCGGCCGGTTGCAAGAGCTATTGTGTCCCGGATCGGAGGTTATTGTTACGGGGGACTATCATACAGGACGGAAAACCCGGGCGGACTTGACCCTGACCAGGACACCGGATAAAGAGGGTTGGGTATGTGTTGATGCCAGGTTTCCCGGGAAATTATTACAAGCGGCCCTGGGTCGTTTCCTGGAAATGAATTCGTGGGGGGAGTGGACCGTCATCGGCCGTGAACCGGCCTTTGGCCGGGGGCGGTTCGATTTGCTCCTGGGCCTTGAAGAGCGGAAGTGCCTGGTAGAAACCAAATGTGTTACCCTGGTTCAACAGAAAACGGCCTTGTTTCCCGATGCGCCCACAGAGCGGGGGACCAGGCACATGATGGAGCTGGTGGAGGCCAGAAAACACGGCTACGAAGCAGCCGTTGTTTTTGTGGTGCAGCGGCAGGATGCCCAAACCTTTTCTCCCCATGACGCCATGGACCCGTCCTTTGGACAGGCCCTGCGCCGGGCCGGAGAGCAGGGCGTGCATATTTTTGCCTGCACATGCCGGGTTGACACGGAAGGCATTGAACTTTCTTGCGGGATTCACGTCAACCTCTCCCAACCTTAAAAGGATCTAAAAAACTCACGGTCAACGGGTGCAGCAAAACTTGAAAAACCCTCATTACCCAACTTTCTCCAACTTTCTCCCGGCAGGCGGTTGATACTCATCGAAAAACGAAATGGAACCATTAATTCCATCACAAAAAAACAAATTATTTACGCGGCCGTCTCCCTGGTTTGTTTCGTACTGCTTTACCGTTTAGGGGTTCCTTCCCTGGGACAGGAAATGGGCTCAGCCCTGGCTGTAATCGTAACGGGGGTGCTTCTCTGGGTCCTGGAACCCTTTCCACTGTCCTTTACCTGCCTGCTGATTATTTTTGGGCTCATGGTTACCGGGACAGCCTCTTCCGATGTGGTATTAAGCGGTTTTAGTTCGGGCTCGACATTTTTAATCCTGGCCGGCCTGATGATGGCCCAGGGGATCAGTCACACCACCCTGGGTGAGCGGGCCGCATACCGCACGATTTTGTGGTTCGGCGCTTCTCCCCGGGGCAGCTTGCTGGCCCTGCTGTTAACCCTGCAGCTGCTGGCTTTTTTTGTGCCGGCCACGGCAGTTAAAGCCACCCTGCTGCTTCCCATAACCTATACCCTGGGGAAGAACCTGGTGCAGTCGGGGAGCCATCCCCGGGTCCACAAAATGCTGCTCCTGGGATTGGCTTACGGTACACACATCACTTCCCTGGCCGTGCTGCCCGGTGCCATCGGCAACGTTATCACGGCCGACCTGATTTCAGCGAACCTGGCTTACGAGATGACCTACACCCGGTGGTTGGTCTATTTTGCCCCGGTGAGCCTGGCGCTGATTCCCTGCGCATGGTTTATATTGTCCCGGGTCTTTCCTGCAGGTAAGGAGGGGCGTTCCGTAGAACGCATTGCTTTTCTGGAGCAACAACTCAAAGCCTTTGGGCCGCTCACAGCCGGAGAAAAAAGACTCATGGCCATTCTAA
>SKMY01000227.1 GCA_007120815.1 Syntrophomonadaceae bacterium
TACAGTGCTTATGAAGAAGCCCTGGAAGAGGGAAAGCCGATCTTCCTGGAGTTTTATGCCAGCTGGTGAAGCGCCTGCAGGTCTATGGAGCCCGTGATGGCTTCTTTAAAAAGGGAGTTTAAAAACAAGGTCATATTTATCACTGCAGATGTGGATGATCCTGAAGGACGGCAGCTGGCGGAAAAATACCAGGTTCGTACAATACCGGCCCTTTTCTACCTGCAGAGTAACGGAGAGGTGAGTGGAACAGATACCGGGCTGCAGGATGCCGATTACTTGCGTGGCAGGATAGAAAAACTTCTGCGGAACTAAAGGAGTATCATTTTTAACAGGAGATTTTTGCCTGGTTTAAATTAAGCGAGGTCTTGAGCCATGGAAATGTTTTTTACAGAAACAGTCCCGCAGGCTATCGCCGGCAGGACTGTCCTTACTTTTTTAATTGTCTTTGCGGGGGGCTTTTTAACCAGTATCAGCCCGTGCATTGTAGCCATGATCCCCGTTCTTGTCTCCTACATTGGCGGCTACAGCAGTAGAACGCGAAAAAGAGGGTTTCTGCTTTCACTTATTTTTGTTTTGGGTATGTCTGTGACCTTTGCCGTCATGGGTCTGGCGGCCGCTTATTTTGGGCGCATTTTCGGACAGATTGGAAGCGGGTGGTATTATATCCTGGCAGGTGTTTTGATTATCATGGGCCTTCACCTGCTTGGGGTGCTGACCTTCAACTTGCCGGGGTTGAAAACCATGCCTGTGAAGGTGGGAGGGTTGGGGGGCACTTTTCTCATGGGATTATTATTTGGGCTGGTGGCATCTCCCTGCGCTACACCGGTACTGGCCGTGATCATTACTTATGTGGCCGCATATGGTGAGCCTGCCTATGGAGGTTCCCTGCTTTTTACGTATGGGTTGGGGCATGGCATTCCCCTTATTGTTGCGGGAACATTTACCGCCGTGATTAAGCAGATGGGTCGGATCCAAAAATATACCCGCTATATCAACTACGGCAGCGGTTCGCTCCTCATCTTCCTGGGACTCTATCTCTTAACCCTTGCTGCCTGGTAGCGTTTGTAATTAGCCCCGGGTTATTTAACAATGAGTACGCTGGTTGATACCTCATGGGCTACTACGTTACTAACACTTCCAAGAAACAGTTTTCTCAGCCCCCCTAATCCGCGATTTCCCATCACAACCATGTCGTAATGATGCTGTGACGCTTCATCAATAATGTTTGTAGCGGGATGCCCTTCCCTGAAGATGGTTGTAATGATGAGGTTTTTTTCTTGAAAGATTTTTTCCGCTTCTTCAAACACCTTTTTTTGTTTTTTTTCTTTTATTTTCTCTTCCAACTCCCTCACACGATTTTGAAGATCTCCCGGAGAGTAGCTTTGTTCTTTGGCCCATCCCATGGCCCACGAAGGAACCATGGGGCGTTTATTATCCACATAAATCACTGTCACTTGCGCGTTTTCAAGTTTTTCTGCTATTGTTGCCGCTTCTCGTAATGCTTTCCGGCTTTGTTCCGAACCGTCTGTACAGGCGAGGATTTTCATACGGTCCACTCCTTTCAGTCATTCATGCGTACCCAAAAAGACAATGGAAACCGTCCCTGGCGCTTAGAAATAGTCTGGTTGGTTGAATATATACTGTAAATCAACTGTTATAAATATTATAATATTCTAAATATTCTTTGTCAAGCTGCATAGAAGCCCGTTCCTAAATAAATACTATAAAAATAGTATGAAATTCTCCAGTATCTGAACGGCCTCTTGCTTCCCGGTGTATGCGAAATAAGTCAGTAGGCTGAGTAGTCACTCCTATTTTTTTTAATGGAGTTTTGTTTGTTTTATTGCCTGTGCTATAATGGCTACATTGGCGTGGTTTTTCATGTTATGCCTAAGGTAGGAGTGAGAATAGATGTCAAAAAGCAACTGGTGGATAGGCGCGGTATTAATTGCACTGGGGATAATGATACTGCTGAACAATTTGGATGTCACTCAGATTGATATCGGACGCCTGATTTCTACGTACTGGCCTGTGATTCTGGTCATTTGGGGTGTAAACTTGTTGGTAAGGGGAAGAGGAAGGGGCGGTAGCTGGCTTTCAGCAGCCCTACTGTTCATTATCGGCCTGGTATTGTTAGGGATAACCATGGAAATTTTGGAAATGAGTATGGCGACCTTTTGGAAATTCTTTTGGCCTGTGGTGCTGATAGCGGCGGGAGTTAGCCTGCTGAAAGGGCCTCTTTCCGGGGGGAAAAACAACATCGCGTTTTTGAGCGGGCTGGATAGAACCGGAGGCAAATGGAAGCTGGAAAATGGCAACTACTGGGCCTTTTTGGGAGGCATCGATCTGGACCTGCGCCGGGCCGAGATAGAGGAGAAGGAATATTTTATCAGCTGCACGGCTATTTTGGGGGGTATTGATATTAGGGTACCCACTGACCTGACAATCATTTGTAATGGCACCGCAGTGTTGGGCGGCGTGGAATTCCTGGGGGAAGGCAGCGGGGGCATTATTGGTTCGTCCTCAGTCAAACATGAGGCCCAGGGTGAAAGCAGGGCCGTGGTAAATATCTACACCCGGGCCATTCTTGGAGGGGTAGAAGTGAATCAAAAAGATTGATTAATGCATGATTGATCAAGGGATTGGTTATCTTAAAACTGCCAGGGTGAATGGACGTCTGGCCGTTTTATATTTGTGGAAATTTATGAGGCGCTTTTAAAGCGGGATGATACTGTATTGAAAGATACGCTTATTCTTAAGTTAAGATGGGTTTCTTTAGTTCGGGCCCTGGTTTCCAACAGGATACGCGGGCGCCCTTTATTCCTTTCTCACCTGGTGACAACTCGATGTAACTGCCGGTGTCCTATGTGCTTGTGGCGGGATGAGAATCTAGAAGAGATGAGTGCTGCCGAGATCGGCAGCTTTTATCGTGACAGCCGCCAGCAGGGTTTTATCCAGGTAGGCATATGGGGCGGTGAGCCGCTATTGCGGGAAGATTTGGGAGAAATTCTTTACCATGCATGCCGAGCGGGTCTTTCTACGGTGCTTCTTACCAACGGTTATTACCTGGAGGAACGCCTGGAGGAGGTAACATCTTACCTGGACTCAATTATCGTGTCGCTGGATTACGCCGGGGAGAATCACGACCGCATGAGAAGATGCCCCGGACTCTTTAAGCGGGTTATCTCCGCCATAGAAACCTTGCGCTGCTTTTATCCCCATATCAATGTTTCCTTTAACTGTCTGCTGCACCAGGGCAACGAAGACCAAATTTTTTCTCTGGCTAAACTGGCAAAGCAGTTGAATGTGTCATTTTTCGTTTGTCCTGTTAAAACAGAGGCCGTTCCGGGTTCCGGCTGCAAGGCTGAAAAATGGAAAACCGATAACCTGAAGGAAAAACACCTTAGTATCCAGCTCAAGACGTTAAAGCAAGAGGGTTATCCGTTAAATAATTCGTATACGTACCTCCAGGAATTTTTGAATAAAAAAAACCCCTATACCTGCCATCTTCCCAAGATAGCCCTCATGGTTTATCCTGATGGTAAAGTCGTTAACTGCCTGGACAGCGCCTCGCCGCTGGGGAATATCAGGAAGCAATCTGTTGGAGATATTTTAAAAAGTCCTGGATATGGCGATCTTAAAACTAAAGCTTTGAACTGTAATCACTGCAACAATCCCAACGTGGTGGACAGTTCCTTCTTGTGGGAACTCCGAGGTGAACCCTGGATAAATGCCATAAAAGTATTGTTGAAGCGCTAGGAATTGGAGCGTGCACCGGGGTTATGGTGATCAATGTCATGGGATTTTGCGCTTTCTTTTTTCTGGTTCGTCTGTTTGACTGCCCGGGCTCTTTCATGCTTTAATAGAAGCTTTTTCCTCAAGCGGATGCTTTTTGGAGTAACTTCCACGTATTCGTCATCGTTAATGAATTCAATGGCTTCCTCCAGGGTAAGAATACGGGGGTCTTGTAAGCGTGTATGGTCATCGGAACCGCTGGCCCGGACATTGGTAAGCTGTTTTTGCTTGCAGACGTTTATTTCCAGGTCTTGCTCCCGGTTGTGCTGCCCCACGATCATTCCTTCATATACCTGGGTACCCGGATGAATGAAAAGGGTTCCCCGGTCTTCAAACTGGAGCAATCCATATGTTAAAGCTTCTCCTTGCTCCCAGGCAATTAAAGCCCCTTTCCGCCGGGCTTTATAATCTCCTTTGTACGGCTCGTAACCGCTAAAGGTGTGATACATGATTCCGTGCCCCCGTGTATCGGTGAGGAATTCGGAGCGAAAACCAATCAGCCCCCGGGCCGGAATGATATATTCCAGGCGGGTCTGGTCCAGGCTGCTCTGGGACATATTAATCATCTGGCCTTTTCGCTGGCCCAACTTTTCCATGACGGGCGCTAAAGCTTGGGCGGGAACATCCACCACCAGATGCTCCACCGGCTCCATGAGCTGACCGTCTATTTGTTTGTAAATCACTTCAGGCTTGGAAACCTGAAGCTCGTACCCTTCCCGCCGCATGGTTTCAATGAGAATGGAAAGATGAAGCTCTCCTCTTCCGGACACAACCCAGGCGTCGGGTGTGTCCGTATCTTCCACCTTCAGGCTTACATTTGATTCCAGTTCTTTGTAAAGGCGGTCCCGCAGCTTACGTGAAGTTACATAGATTCCTTCCTGGCCGGCAAAAGGGCTGTTATTAACGATGAACGTCATGGAAAGAGTGGGCTCATCCACGGTGATAACCGGCAGTTGTTCCGCAGCATGAATATCCGCTAAGGTTTCGCCAATGTTTACGTTCTCAAGTCCTGCAATGGCAATGATATCGCCTGCTGAAGCCTGGTTTGTTTCTATTTTTTTAAGACCCTGGTACGTAAAAAGTTTGGCTGCCTTGCTCCGGTTGATCTGCCCGTTGTGGCCAATTACAGCAATGCTCTGGTTGGCTTGTATGGTCCCCCGGTTTATCCGGCCAATGGCGTGCTTTCCCAGGTAGTTATCATATTCCAAGTTGGCTACCAGCATCTGAAAGGTCCCACCAGGATGGACGTCTGGTGGAGGAACATAACGGATAATGGCTTCAAAGAGAGGTTCCAGGTTTGTCGAAGTGTCCTCCATTTCGCATTTTGCCAACCCTTCTTTTGCCGAGGCATAAATGATAGGAAAATCCAGCTGTTGATCACTGGCACCCAGTTCGATAAACAGGTCAAAAACTTCATCAATTACTTCGTGGGGGCGGGCATCCGACCGGTCTATTTTATTGATCACAACCACCGGGTTTAATTTTTTTTCCAGGGCTTTTCGTAAAACAAATTTGGTTTGAGGCATGGGTCCTTCAAAGGAATCAACTAATAGCAGAACTCCGTCTGCCATGCTGAGGGCGCGTTCCACTTCCCCGCCAAAATCGGCATGGCCGGGGGTGTCTACAATATTGATTTTAGTATTTTGATAAAAAACGGCCGTATTTTTGGCCAGAATGGTAATGCCGCGCTCTCGTTCCAGGTCGATATTATCCATAACCCGTTCATTGACAATCTCATTGTCGCGAAATATGCCGCTTTGTTTTAACATAACATCGACCAGGGTGGTTTTTCCGTGGTCAACGTGAGCGATAATGGCGATGTTTCTGATTTCGTACAAGGTATTCTCCTCCTGCCGGATAAACCGGAAAATAGCAGCTTTTTAAGTATACCAGCTGCAGCTGCCAGTGGCAATATATATCGCGGAACGGTTTATATTCTTTTCAGGGAAAAAGGATTTTATTTTGCTGGAAGAGAAAAATTAACATACAGATCAAGATGACCCGGGAGGTTGGGATAATGAAAATTGGCCTGGCATTAAGTGGGGGAGCCGTTCGGGGTATGGCGCATATCGGGGTGCTCAAGTATCTGGAAGAAAAGAATATTCCCGTGAGTTTTATCGCCGGCACCAGTGCGGGCTCATTAATCGGTGCTTTTTATTCTGCAGGGCTGAGTGTGGAAAAAATCGAACAAATATCCCTGGAGATTCACTGGAAAGACTTTATAAAAAATATCACCCGTGTTCGCTTCCCCAATAAAGGGTTAATTAACACGGAATTCCTTACAAAGATAATAGAAAAATTTGTGGGGCAAATGACCTTTGATGAATTGAAAATACCTTTTCTCGCAGTGAGTGTGGACATTGTAAACAACCGGGTTGTTCACCTTGACAAAGGGGATTTGATTTCTGCTCTTTTGGCCAGCTGTGCCATTCCCGGAATTTTTACTCCCGTGGAAAGAGACGGCTTACACCTTGTGGATGGGGGCGTTCTACAAAATTTACCTACCCAGCCCCTGGCAGACCGGGGGATAAAAGAGATCATCGCTGTCGACCTGAACACTCAATCGAAACTGACGGGTGAGCCCCAAAGCATTTTTGAAATTATTTATCGTTCCATTTACATGATGGCCCGGGAACGGGATATGCTGGATAGTGAGCGGGCAAAATACCACATTGCGCCGGACTTGGGAGAAGCAGGCATCTGGGAACTGGATAAAGCCCGGGACATAATAGATATGGGCTATCAAGAAGCCAAAAACGTGCTCGAAGGGGTTAACTTTAAGCCAGGCCTTTTGAATAGAATCAGTCGGTTTAAGAAATAATCGACCAAACCAATTCCCATTGCCATTCTTTCTATACTAACCGCCACGGCAATTGCGGGCCTTGGGCAGGGGATGTAAAACCGGCTCCAAATAAGTAATACGAATCGCCTTTCCAACCCTCTCTCCCTAACCGGGGAGCTGGTGCATCTCGTCCGGCGACATTGGTGCCTGTGGCTAAATACGCTCGGCGACTGAAGGACCTCGGGCGGTCACAACAGGGGATGGACATGGGTTTTCTTACCCTCCCCCCAACCCTGTTGGAGGAGGTCCGCCTTCCCTGTAGCGGCGACTTTGTCAAGCGGCTAAAAGCGCCTGGCGAAGTGAAAGCTTAAAGCCGTTCCTGCGGGCATGGACGCCCGCCGCCTGCAATCCGTAGCAGGACGCTTAAGTTTGCAGGTCGGCCGGAGGGAAGCTTGAACTTAAGCCCCGGCACTTTCCGCGAAGAGCAACCGGAGCCGATACCGGGGAAGCGGAAACTCCATTTCATCCTAAAATTCAGTCACAAACTTTTGCGTATAGCACTCTCCAAAGACCCCCACGCCCAAGGAACGATATTGATGA
>SKMY01000096.1 GCA_007120815.1 Syntrophomonadaceae bacterium
AAACCTTTATGCCTTAATAACCGTCTATTGTTTTGAATAAAGCCTGCCGTCAGCTGATATATTCCCCTCATTCTGTTATTTCGGCTTAATTCTACCAGGTTTAGCACAAGATGCCCTTTCATTTTACTTTTTGTCCATGTTATAATTTCTGAAAGGAAAGAATTGGGGTTGTAAACATGCGCGTGCCGAAAAGGAAAATCAAAAACCCCCTGCTGTCGGCTCTGCTCCTGGTTGTTGGGCTTGCGGTTATGGTCAGCCCCTTTTCCCTGCAGACCACCGGGGCCGTGGAAAAACCCATCCCCCCTGCAGTTCTTAACGCACTGCACGAAGAACCCTTTGTCTCTGTTATTGTAACGCTGGAAAGCCAATCCAGCCAGGAAAATACACCTGACAGCCGCCAACCCAACCACGCCCCTCGAAAAGCGGTGGTCCAGGGTTTAAAAGACAGCGCCCAGGCAGTGGAAAGCGAAATATACCCCTCTATCCAGGAAGAAATGGAAAAGGGCAACATCACGTCTTACGAATCCCTCTGGGCCGTTAACGCCTTCACAGCCGAAGCAAACCTGGAGGGCTTAAAGCGCATCGCCGGCCTTCCCCCGGTGATCAACATCCAGTTGGACCGCTCCTTTGCCCTCACCTACCCGTCGGCCCAACCGGCCCGTGAAAATCAAAGACCAGGACTAAGCTCCACGGATCTGGCTTCCAATGAAGGGCTGGGAGCGCAGGTTTTACAGGAGGGCGTCCAGGACGAACAGGAAACCCGGGAAACCCAGGTGTTACAGGAAGCCCAGGAAGAGCAGGACACCGGAGAATCACAGGAAACACAGGCCCCTTCTCCCGCTGTCCCTCTGCCCTGGAACCTGGAGCAGGTCAACGCACCTAAAGCGTGGAATGAAGGATTCTACGGAGACGGTGTTGTCGTTGCCATTATGGATACCGGGGTCGACCCGGAACACCCTTCCCTTAGCAACCAGTACCGGGGAAACCTTCCCGGGCACAGCCATGAGACCAGCTGGTTCGACGCGACGGGAGAACATTTAAACAACAACGAACCCCTGGACCAGACAGGCCATGGGACCCACGTCGCTGGAATTATCCTGGGCGGCACCCCTGATAACCCCCTGGGTGTGGCGCCCAACGCTCGCTGGATTGGGGTCAATATATTCACCCGGGGGCATGCCTGGGAATCCCACATCATTAAAGCATTCCAGTGGCTGATGGCTCCCGGAGGAAACCCGGACCATGCGCCGGATATCGTGAACTGCTCCTGGGCCACCCGGCCGGATTTTGCAACGGATGATCTGCAGTGGGAATTATTACATAACCTTGAAAAAGCAGGTATTTTTATCGTCTTTGCCGCGGGCAATAACGCCGGGGACGGGCCGGGAAGCCCTGCAGGATACCCCCACGCCTTTTCTGTCGGGGCTGTTACCCAAAAAGGAGACGAGGGCGTAGTGGTTGCCGACTTCAGCAGTAAAGGCCCCATTCACTGGGACGGCATAAAATACACCAAGCCGGAAATAACCGCTCCGGGGACCGGGATCCGTTCGGCCTGGCTTAACGGAGGCTTTTCCACCATGGACGGAACATCCATGGCAGCCGCACACGTTTCCGGTGTTTCCGCTCTGCTGCTTCAATCCAAGCCGGGCCTAAGCCCGGGGGCTGTTCGCCATATCTTGCTGCAGACGGCATACAGGGACCCCGTCTGGGCGGATCAGGAAGCGCGTCCGGACAACGCTTTCGGGTATGGGGTCGTAGATGCGCAGGCTGCCGTGGGTTACGACCGGTCTTTATTGAAAGAAGAGGACGTGATTTTTTTCGATAACGCCGAGGAGGGTTTAGTGCGCTGGAGCACCTCTCCCAACCAGGCCTGGCATATTACCCGGGAAAAGGCCTGGGGGGGCACCTTTGCTTTTGCTGACTCACCCTGGGGTCAATACGCCAGCCATTCCCAATCCTGGATCGCCCTGAGCCAACCGGTGTCACTCTGTGGTTATCACAGCCCGTCGCTGCATTTTCACCACACGTACGACTTTGCAACGGGGGGGGAAAGAAAAGACGATTTTGGTTACGTGGAATACTCCACGGACGGAAGGCTCTGGTCCCGGGTGTATCGTTTTTCCGGGTCCAATGAAGGGTTTGAACCTTTTTCCGTGCTGCTGCACCCGCCCCACGACGCTGAAAAGATATATCTAAGATTCCGGATAGAAAGCAACAACAGCGGAACGGGAAAGGGATGGTATATCGATGACATCGCTTTGCATGCCCG
The DNA here is from genome assembly GCA_007120815.1 of Syntrophomonadaceae bacterium. The sequence continues at coordinate 2,270 of SKMY01000096.1, forward strand.
AGCGCAACCCCTGACGGAGCTGGACGAGCTGCAGCTGGACCCGCAAAAAACGTTAATCGGCTTGAACCAATCGGTTTCCGTTGATGCAAAAGCCGTTTTTTGCCGTTCCCTTTTCCGGGATATCGATCCCAAGCAGGTTCTTTGGCGCTCCACCAACCCCTCGGTTGCAAGTGTCCGCTACGGTGTAATAACCGGCCACACGCCAGGAAACGCTGTTATCCGAGGAACCTTTGCGGGAAAAACCGCCGATCTCCAGGTATCCGTCGTTGAAATCAATGCCCCCGAGCCCAGCCCAGAACCGGGCACCTATGTCAATGGTGTGGATGTTCAGCTAAATCCCGTCTATCCAGGCTCAACCATCCATTATACCCTTGACGGCAGCGAACCCGACAGGGAAAGCCCGGAACTCACCCCGGACGAGGTCATCTCGCTAGAAAATACAACAACAATAAAAGCCCGGGCATATCTGGAAAATATTCCCGGACCCGTATCAAACTATGCGTATTCCATTGTAGAAGGCGCCGATGTGACCGGTCAGATTTCCCTGCAGGGACGCGCCAGGGTTGACGATGAGCTCAGCATCTTTTTCCTGGACCAGGCGGGAATGCGCTACGGGAGCGACAGGGTGACCCTATCTGAAAGCGGTCATTTTTCCACGGCCCTCCCCCTGGGTCCATATACCCTGGTGGTCGAACGCAAGCAGTACCTCACCAGAATCTTAGAACTGGAATTAACCCTGGCCGACGAGCCCGTTGAACTGCCCCCCTTGGAGCTCCTGGCTGGCGATGTAACCGGCAGTAACCGGGTTGGGGTTGCCGACTTAGCCCGCCTTTCCCTGGCCTACAGGGCAACTTCAAGGGATGAGCACTGGGACGCCATGGCAGACTTAAACGGCGACGGCGTTGTCAATATGCTCGACCTGGACCTGCTGAGTCAGAACTACGGGCTGGAGGGAGACGCACATAGATAACCAAAAGGAAGCAGGAGAACCGTCCCCGTGCTTCCTTGAACCGTCCCCGTGCTTCCTTGAGTTCAGTGGGTTCTCCTGCTTCCCCTGAGTTCAGTACCGGTGCGCCCGCCTTAAATCGAGCAGGCTGTTATTCAGGGCCGGTCCCGCTGCAGCGATTTCCTCCGATGCCTCGGAAAAAAGCGCAAAATTATTCACGAACCGCTCTGCCAGCAAAAAGGCCTGTTTCTTAAAGGCAGACTTATCCGCCCAGGTGGCTTCCGGCCAAAGAATTTCCGCCGGCACCCCCGGGCATGCCTGGGGCACCTTCAGGTTAAATACCGGGTCTCGCTTGAAGCTGGCAGATTTCAACTTTCCGGTAATGGCCGCCCGGACCATTCGGCGGGTATATACAATATTGATGCGCTCCCCCACGCCGTAAGGCCCGCCGATCCACCCCGTGTTAACCAGGTAAACATTAACGCCGCGCTTTTCGATTTTATCTTTTAACAAGCGGGCATACACCGTGGGCGGCAGGGGCAAAAACGGGGCGCCAAAGCAGGTAGAAAAGGTGGCTGCCGGGGTCGTTACCCCCCGCTCCGTTCCCGCCAGCTTGCTGGTATACCCCGAAAGGAAATGGTACATGGCCTGTTCACTGCTCAAACAGGCAACCGGGGGGAGCACCCCAAAGGCATCGGCCGTCAAAAATATGATAACATTCGGGTGGCCGGCCACTCCAGGAACCACGGCATCGGGAATAAAATCCACGGGATAACCCGCCCGGGTGTTTTCCGTAATGGTTTTGTCCCCGAAATCCGCCTCTCCCGTCTCCGGGTCAGCTACGACGTTTTCCAGGACCGCCCCAAACTTAATGGCATCCCAGATTTGCGGTTCCCGCTCCCGGGACAGATCGATGCACTTGGCATAACACCCGCCCTCCAGGTTAAAAATACCGTGCTCGGACCAACCGTGTTCGTCATCTCCAATGAGGAAACGGTCCGGGTCAGCCGACAAGGAGGTCTTTCCCGTACCCGATAACCCAAAAAACAAGGCCACGTCCCCTTCTTTACCCACATTAGCTGAACAGTGCATGGACAGCACCCCCTGGCGGGGCAGAAGATAATTCATGACGGAAAAGATTGATTTTTTAATTTCCCCGGCGTAATACGTACCCCCGATAATGACCATTTGTTTTTCAAAGTGGATAATCACAAAAGCCTCGGAGTGGGTGCCGTCCAACTCGGGCTCCGCCTGGAAACCCGGCGCGCAGATCACGGTAAAGCAAGGCTTAAATGATTTCAACTCCTGCTCACCGGGCCTGAGAAAAAGCTGACGGGCAAACATGTTCTGCCAGGCCAGCTCGTTGATAAACCGGATGGGATAGCGGTATTTCTCCTCGGAACCGACAAAACCGTCAAAAACAAAAATCTCCCGGCCTTGCAAGTAGGCGCACAGGCGATTATGTAAACGTTCAAAATGATCTGGACTGATGGGTTTGTTTACGTTTCCCCACCAGATTTCCCCGGCTACCGATGGTGACTCCACGATGAATTTGTCCTGCGGTGAACGACCCGTATAACTCCCTGTCTTTACACTTAGTGCACCGGAACTGTTCAGCGTACCTTCTCCGCGGCATATGGCTTTCTCAACCAGTCTGGAGACTGGAAGGTTACGATAGATCTGCCCCGTGTTGTATATTCCGGCGCTTTCCAGGTTTATTGCTTGTTTTTTTTCCAAAACCATCCCTCCCAAGAAACCATAACCAACATCCAAAAATAAGTATAAACGATAATCCCATGAAAGAAAAGGGGTTTTCCCTATTTTGCAAATTTCTCCAACCCGGCCTGCCCCATAGGCCTGAGCGGACTTCGGGAAACAGCCCTGAGCAGTTGCGCCTGCTGAAGCAAATTATTATTTCCACTCAAAGGTTGCCTGTCTTGCCCGTTCAGGATAAAATAGTGATGAAGGGGGTGTTGATTTGCCTGCCAATTTAACACCGCAGTATTATGCGGCTGAAGAAGCCTATAAAAAAGCGACCACCCTGGAGGAAAAAATAGAAGCCCTGCAGGAAATGCTGTCTGTAATGCCCAAACACAAGGGCACGGAAAAGCTGCAGGGAGACATTAAAAGGCGCCTCTCCAAGCTCAAGGAAGAGGGGCTGAAAAGATCAAAAACCGCTTCCTACAATCCCTTTCACGTGGAAAAGCAGGGCGCCGGCCAGGTCGTTTTGGCCGGTTATCCAAACACGGGCAAATCATCCCTGGTGGCCGCCTTAACCCGGGCCAAAGTTAAAGTGGCAGATTTCCCCTTTACCACGGCAATACCCGCTACGGGCATGATGCCCTTTAAGGACATCTTGATCCAACTGGTTGACACACCGCCTTTTAGCTCCGACGGGGCACCTACAGGCCTGCTGAACACCTTTAAACGAGCCGACCTGCTGCTGGTCCTTTTAGATGCCAGCAGTGAACAGTGCCTGGAAGAATTGGAAGAAACCCTGGGCTTTTTATGTGAAAAGCGCGTCATTCAGCCTCTGGAAACGGACCCGTCCCCTGACAGCGCCATGGTGGATACCGGACGGCGTTACGTACCCTACCGGTTAATCGCCACAAAAATGGATCTCCCCCAAAGTCTGGAAAACCTGGAGATCATTTTGGAACTCAAACCTGAACTGGCCATCAATACCTTATCTGCAAAGGATGAAACGGGTTTGAACCGGTTAAAAGAACTCATCTTTGATGATTTGAGGATCATCCGGGTTTATACAAAAACGCCGGGCAAAGAACCCGACATGGAAACACCCTTTGTGCTGAAAAAAGGTGATACCGTGATGGACCTGGCGTACAGTATCCATCGCGACTTTCCCGATCGGCTGAAGAACGCCCGACTTTGGGGATCCTCCAAGTTTGAAGGTCAATCCGTAGCCCGGGATTACATCCTGGAAGACGGGGATATCGTAGAACTAAACCTGGCATAAGACATTGAAGGAGCTGAAAGCGGTTGCAGGGGCTGGGGTTTGAAATCTGGGTGGGTTTTTTCGCTGTTTTACTGATCATCGCTGCAGTCGGTGTATTATCCGCCAGAAGGGTCAAAACAGCCCAGGACTATTCCCTGGCGGGACGGAAAATGGGCCCCATGCTGGTTTCCGCCTCCCTGGTGGGCACCTTCGTGGGCGGAACCTCCATCGTCGGCACGGCCCAGGCCTCTTTTTTCTACGGCATCAGCGGGATCTGGTTTACCCTGGGTGCCGGCTTAAGCTGCCTGTTTATGGCCGTATTCCTGGCCAAGCCCCTGAGAAATTCAGAGGTTGAAACCATCCCGGAACTTTTGGAACGGGGTTACAACCGCAAAACGGGATTGTGGGCTAACATTTATACATCCATTGGTATTTTTATCCAGATTGCCACCCAGGTCCTGGCCGCTATCCCGCTGATGGGCGCACTGTTTTCCCTGAACCCGTTCCAGGCGGCCCTGGCCGTGACCGTGCTAATCCTCTGTTACGTGGTCTTCGGCGGTTTCGTGGGCACAACCCGGATCGGCCTCATCAAGATGACTCTGCTTTACTTCTCCATGGCCGTCGCGGTCATCGTCCTGCTGCGGCATTCAGGCGGGATGGGCCTGTTCCTTAAAAACTTCTCTTATCATCCCTGGTTTAACCTGCTGGCCCAGGGGGCGGCCAAAGAGTTAGGTTCGGGCATATCGGCCCTGATCGGATTTGCCTCCACGCAATCATACCTGCAGGCCCTTTTCGCCGGCCGTGATGCCTCGGCCGCCCGCCGGGGCGCACTGATCGCCGCCGCATTTATCCCCCTGGTGGGCCTGGGCTCGGTACTCATCGGAATGTTTATGCGCCTCCATCACCCCGGGATCAACCCGGCTGATGCGCTGCCCCTTTTCATCCTGGAATACATTTCGCCCTGGCTGGCCGGGA
>SKMY01000218.1 GCA_007120815.1 Syntrophomonadaceae bacterium
ATAAAATTGAAACCTCAATAAGGGCCATATTGAGGGACTTTGAAGCGACCTTGGATGAAAAACCTGAATTTAAAGCATCTTATATCCAAAACAGTCAAATAAATCATGCCGGTCATGTTTTTATTACCGGGGCCGGAGGGTACTTTTCCAGCGTGCATGCTGCAGGCGAAGTTAATGTAGATGGGGTCTTTCGCGGCGGTTCTATTGAAGCCGGCAGTCATGTCAAGATAAAGGAATTTATTTCAATTAGCACCGCAGCCGAGTCTGCTGAAAAAAAAGCCATCATTCGGATTAAGGTGCCCAGTCATGCAGCCGTTTATCTTGATGTCGTACACGAAGATACCACCGTTCAAATCGGAAAGCTGGTTTATCGATTTGAACAAGACTTTTCCAAGATTAAGCTATTTTATGATTCAAGTAGCGGCATGATTAAAATGACAAATTATTAAAGCGCTCAGGTGGTGCCATGATCCCTTTTGCTGACATTCTGCTTCGTTCAGCCCGTAAACGGAACGTTTCACTTTTTGTGGTAGGTGGGTTCTTGCGGGACCACTTTATGAATCGAAAAAGCCATGACCTTGATCTGGTTGCAAACGTGGATCCCCGCACTATTGGGATGGACCTGGCCGATTCAACAGGTGGTCAGTACTTTGAACTCAACCTGGATCATTCAACCGCCAGGGTTACGCTAAATTGGGGGGAGAACTTTTGGCAGGTTGATATCGGAAGCATTCGAGGTCGCGATATCCATGAAGACTTACACAACCGTGACTTTACCGTCAATGCCATGGCCCTGCCGCTGGAAAAGTTGGCGTCGGGTTTGAGCTGGCAGGATTATTTGCTGGATCCGTTTAACGGAAGAAAAGACCTGGAAAAAGGTTTGCTCCGAATTATCGGGGAGGATGTCATTGTTGATGATCCCCTTCGCATGATCCGGGGCATTCGTTTTGCATCCACGCTTCAGTTTGACCTGGAAAAGCAAACGGCTTATCTGTTTAAAAAAAACAGGGCGCTTCTCTTTCGTGTTTCTGCTCTTCGGTTGAAAATGGAGATGGGGAAAATCTTAAAAAACCCCGCTGTAAAATATTTCTGGCTCATGCAGCGCCTTCAGTTCACGCAGACACTTTTTCCCTCCCTGGAAAAGTTTTTACAAACCTCTGAAGCCAAAATCCCTTACAGGGGCTGGGAGCAGTCCATGTTAACCTTGCACTACCTGGAAAAACTCATCAAGGAAATGCCTTTTTCACAACAATGGAAACATCATTTAGAAAGTTACTTGAAGGAAGAATTGTCCACCGGTTGGAGCCGGATAAAAATCCTTAAGCTGGCTGCTTTATTTCATAATATCAAAATTTCCGAATCCGGCAGCAGCCTGGAAAAAGAAGGGGCAGATTACTACCTACCCAGTAAAGTGTGGGGCTACCTTTTTCGTTACGGCCGCCGGATGTATCTGAACCGTGCAGAAACAAACCTGATAAAAAAAGTCGTTTCAAATTATATGGTGCCTCTGAAGCGGTACATGTTTCCCGATCGAAACCCCCGAACCCTTTACCGGTTTTACCGGAACCTGGGAAACGAAGCCCCTGGAATTCTCCTGTTCTCCCTGGCCGATTTTATGGCGCTGGTGGATTACCCCAACCCGGCAGACGTTGAAAGGCCCTTGCTCCCATCGCTGGAAGACTATGGAGCGTTCATTAACCGGCTGCTTTACAGGTATTTCATCAGTAAAGAAAGTCTCGTTCCGATCCCATCAATGATAACAAAACAAGAATTGGTAACGTACCTGGGAATTAACCCGGGTAGGCTCTCAACAGCCATTTTTGAGGCCATTGCTGAGGCACAGGCTGAGGGCAAAATAACAACGCGCAAGGAAGCGTTTAAATATGCGGAAAAAGAATACAGGCGCCGAATGGCTGGGGGTCAGCAATAGTCAAATAATTAATCTATCAGCTCCCATAGGGGGGGCAAAGGGGGGCATGGAGGTAAGGTAACTAGCTTTTTCCGCCCCACTTGGTTACGACATAAGCCCCTGCCAGGGCTGTTGCAAATACCACCGGGCTGATATGGGTCGGGAATAGGGTGCGTCCGGAACCAATAATCAGGCCGGCAATGAAAAAGGAAAAAAAGGACTGGTAACGCATGTAAACATACCTGAGCAGCCGTGCCAGGCCAAACAGCCCCAAAAGACAGCCCAGAGCAAAAACGCCCAGTGGGATCCAGGTAAAATGGCGTAGAAATCCAAGGATCTCATGATAAATACCGAGGATAAGCAAAACGGCGCTGCCGGAAACACCGGGAACAAGCATGGTAGCGCTGGAAATAGCGCCAGCGAGAAAAATCACCGGGAAAGACCCGGGGTCTCCTAAGCAAAAAACGGCCAGGGGCTCTACGGCAATAACCAATCCGATGAACACACCTCCCAAGAGGTAGAGGGTTCTTTTCCATGTAAATGGTATGCTTAAGCGGTTTTCTCGGTTTGTTAAGAGGAGAGGGGCTGATGCCCACAGCGCGCCCAGTAAAAAAGCGTAAACGGGTTCAGGCCATTTTTCCAACAGGTGACTGACCACAAAAGCCCAAAGTAGCAAGCCACCCCCCGTGCCGATCCCGAAAATAATGTATGGTTTCAGGTTAATAGACGAAATGTCATCCAGCACCCGGGTATACATTCCCATGATGACAAAAGCCGTACCCCCGCTCATGCCCGGTAGGATTAAAGAAAGACCGAGGAATATGCCTTGCAGCAGCTTTTTCAACCGGGATCCTCCTCATAAAAAAACAGGGTTTCTTTTTCCTGTCATTTCTACCTTTCCTGTCATTTCTACCTTTCCTGCACATACACCTTCTTTTAATTGACAAAGTTATGAGGATATATTAGCATTAAATCACTGTTTATGATTAAGGATAAGGAGGAGAACACCTTGGAAGAAGTCAAAAAAAGACTCCAGGAATCTGCACCGGAGGGAAAATTGCCCTGTATTATGGCCTTTAAGATCGCCAGGGAACACAATGTGTCCGTTGCGGAAGTTGGAGATCTCTGTAACGAACTAAAAATTAAAGTTGTGAACTGCCAGCTGGGTTGTTTTTAGCCCCAGGTCTTAGAAACGAGGTGCAGATGTGTTAACGGTTTTACCCGTTCATGAGGCCCAGGAACAAATTCTTGCCTCCATAAAAGGCATAACAACCAATCCCCGGGAGGTTGAAATAGCTGACGCTTTAGGGCGCGTTACGGCGATGCAGGTTAGCTCACCGGAAATGGTCCCACCCTATCGGCGTTCTACAATGGATGGCTTCGCTGTCCGCTCGGAAGACACCTTTGGGGCCACCGACAGCCTGCCGGCATTATTATATTTAAAAGGAAAAATACCCATGGGAACAGAACCCCAGCAGACACTGGGCTCTGATGAAACCATGGAGATTTCCACCGGCGGAATGCTTCCAGAAGGCAGTGACAGCGTGGTTATGCTGGAGTATTGTGAGAAGATGGGTGAACAAGTGGCGGTGTACCGCCCGGTGGCCCCCCTGGAAAATGTGATTTCCGAAGGTGAAGATTATAAACCCGGCGATGAAGTGCTTCCTGTAGGCCATCAAATAAGGCCCCAGGATATCGGTATTTTGGCTGCGCTGGGTATTACGGCAATTCAAGTTCATGCTGCGCCCCGGGTGGCGCTGTTTTCAACGGGGGATGAAGTAGTCTCCCCGGGTACGACACCGCGTCCGGGCCAAATTCGGGATGTGAACGGCCCGGCTTTGTCGGCCCTGGTTCTCGAAAGCAGAGGACTGCCTGATTACCGCGGGATCGTCCCCGATGATGCTGATCTGTTAAAGGAAAAAATGTTCTCTGCCCTGGATGATTCCGATATTGTATTAATCTCCGGGGGAAGTTCAGTGGGGACAAGGGATGTGACCGCCCGGGTTGTTGATGAACTGCCTGGTGAAGGGGTTCTGTTCCACGGGGTTTCCATGCGCCCCGGCAAGCCCTTGATTTATGGATACAGCCAGGGAAAACCCGTTTTTGGCCTTTCTGGTAATCCCGTTTCGGCCATGTTTGGCTTTTTGCTGTTTGTGAAGCCGCTTTTACGTCAATTCCAGGGCCTTCCTCCCTTTCAATCGTATCTTCCTTGTGTTGAGGCATTGCTCGATACCAATTATTCTTCACCGGGTGGACGAGAAGACTATGTCCGTGTGGTGTTACAATCTGTTGTTTCCGTAAATGATAACACTAAACAAGCTGCGCTTCCCCTGGCCCGGCCCGTTTTTGGAGGACCGGGATTGTTAAACCCCGTGATTAAAGGGGACGGTTATTTTGTGATCCCCAGAGATGTGGAGGGGTTGGATAAAGGGGCTCGTGTTAATGTATTTCTATGGTGAAGGAGGGTTGTAGCTTGGACAGGAAAGTGTATTTAAGCAATACGCCGTTAAATAAAGCCCGGGATGTTTTCCTGGAACACGCCCTTCGTCATTCCATGGAGGCCCAGAGTGTTCCCACAATAGATTCTGTCCACCGGGTGACATCAGCCCCTGTTTTCGCCAGGGTTTCATCGCCGCACTATCATGCCTCAGCCATGGACGGGATAGCTGTTAAAGCCGCTGCCACTTTTGGCGCCACCCTGACGGCGCCCCGACAATTAATTGTTGGAAAAGACGCGTTCTACGTGGATACGGGCGGCCTGGTCCCTCATGGATGTGACGCCGTTATCATGATCGAAGAGGTGTATTATCCCGATCAGGATAACAGCAACCTGGTTGAAATCAGGGCGTCTGCCACACCCTGGCAGCATATTCGTTCAATTGGAGAGGACATCGTAGCCACCGAAATGATTCTGCCTTCCTATCATCGGATCAGGCCCTTTGATTTAGGAGCCATGCTCAACGGGGGTGTTTTTCAGGTTGATGTGCTGAAAAAACCCGTTGTAGCAGTTATCCCTACCGGTTCAGAGCTGGTGCCGCCTGAAAAACCCCCCAAGCCGGGAGAGATTACCGAATCAAATTCTTACATGTTTGAGGCAGCTGTCCGAAGCTGGGGCGGGGAACCTCTCCGGTGGCCCATTGTTAAAGATGAACCGGAGGCTATCCGGGAAGCCATGCAGCAAGCCGCAAATCAGTCAAACCTGGTGCTGGTTAGTGCCGGTTCTTCCGCTGGCAGAAGAGATCATACCTTTGATGTGCTCTCCCAGCTGGGGGAAGTACTGGTTCACGGCGTTGCCATGAAGCCGGGCAAGCCGGTTATCCTGGGTAAAATCGACCCGGTTCCTGTGGTTGGTGTTCCGGGGTATCCTGTGGCAGCCTATATGGCCCTGGAATTATTCGTGATGCCGCTGCTTTTTTGCTGGCAAAAACAAAACCCTCCTGCCCATTTCCAGGGAGAAGCTTACAGCTCCCGCCGGGTGCTTTCATCGTTGAAGGATGAAGAGTTTTTACGTTTGAAAATGGGAAAAGTTGACGAACGTCTGGTGGCCACTCCTTTGCCCAGGGGTTCGGGGGTCTCTCTTTCCCTGGTTAAAGCAGACGGCTCAACATCTATTCCTCAGAATAAAGAAGGCCTGGAAACCGGCGAACGATTTCCGGTGGACTTTTGGCGCCCTCCAGAAGAAATTGAAAACACCATCCTTTGCCTGGGAAGCCATGATTTGAGCCTGGATATCCTGTCGGATTTTTTACGACGCAGTGAAAGCAAGTATTTTCTTTCCTCGGCTCATGTGGGGAGTATGGGTGGCATTATGGCGTTGAAACGTAAGGAAGTTCACCTGGCGGGCATCCATCTTCTTGATCCGGACAGTGGGACCTATAACACGCCGTACCTGGAAAAATTCCTCCCTGAACTGGACCTGTACCTGGTTCACCTGGCCAAAAGGGAGTTGGGGTTAATGGTTGCTCCCGGTAATCCGAAACATATTCTCACGCTGGAGGACCTGATTCGAGGCGACGTGGTATTCATTAACCGTCAAAAGGGAGCAGGTACCCGTCTATTTCTGGATTATATGCTGAAACAAGGGGGCATTGAACCTTCATCCATAACGGGCTACAATCGGGAAGAATTTAATCACCTTTCCGTGGCGGCCACGGTAAAGGCTGGAAGCGCTGATGCCGGTCTGGGTATTCGGGCCGCTGCCGCTGCCCTGGAAGTCGACTTTATTCCTTTAACCTGGGAACCGTATGAGCTGGCGGTGCCGGAGGGGTTTTTCCAAAGCGAACCCTTTCAGGGCATCCATGAACTGATGCGCTCCTCATCCTTCAGGGAAGCCGTAGAGCGCATGGGAGGATACAACCTGGCTGACAGCGGGAATTATTCATTTATAAAGAAAGGTGTTTCAGACCATGAGCGAACATAAAAAGCACCTGGGCACAAGCCCGGTACGGGTGGCTGTTATTACAGCCAGTGATCGATGCGCCCGAGGCGAAAGAGACGATTTAAGCGGTCAGGCTATCGGGGACATTGTCGAGTCACAAGGCTGGCATGTGATGCATTACGGTATTGTTCCTGACGAAAAAGACAGGCTTAAAGAGGAAATGATCCGCCTGGCAGACGGTGAAGCGGTCTCTGTGATCTTTACAACGGGTGGAACCGGCCTGGCCCCCCGGGATTTTACCCCGGAAGCCACCCTGGAAGTGATTGATAAAACCGTGCCCGGCCTGGCCGAGGTGATGAGACAGGAAAGCTTGAAAAAAACGCCCCATGCCATGCTTTCCCGGGCGGTTTGCGGTGTGCGGGGGAAGACGCTGATTGTTAACTTGCCGGGAAGTCCCAAGGCGGTTAGGGAATGCCTTGATATCATCATTCCGGTTGTTCCCCATGCCGTTGAATTGCTGCAGGGGTCCGTTTCTGACTGCCACCCCCCTAAAATGACGCCTTGAATTTTCTTGTGTGAACCCCTGGAGACCTGCGAATAATTCCATCTCAAATGGGCATAATACATGATGTTCCATCAAATGAAATTTTAAGTAAATGGCAGAAATAAAGCGAAATATTATCTTAACTGCCCATAATTAACTCAAAAGACTATTATGGGCATGATACCTGGTTTGCTTTAGGTCCACTTTTACCGTTAAGATAACTATGGTTGATTAGCACTCACTAAAGGTGAGTGCTAACAATAAAA